>CALMQD010000032.1 GCA_937871415.1 uncultured Phycisphaerales bacterium
GCCCGCGTCGGTCGCGGGCGCGCCCGGGGTGGCGGCGGCGTCGGCGAAGGAGCGCCGGAAGTCGGTGACTTCCTCGGGACGCTCGTCGACGAGCAGGACGAAGACGAAGACGTCGGGGTGATTGCGGAGCAGGGCGGTCGCGAGGTCCTTCAGGAGCGTGGTCTTGCCGGCCTTGGGGGGCGAGACGATCAAACCGCGCTGGCCGCGACCGATGGGACAGAAGAGATCCACCAGCCTGCACGACGCGGGGCAGCCGGGGTACTCGAGCGTGAGTCGCGGCTGCGGATCGATCGATGTGAGGTCTTCGAACTTCTTGCTCTGGGCGAACTTCGCGGGGTCCTGGCCTTCGATGGCGATGATCTGTCCGACGACCGGCCCGGCGCGGCGCTGGTCGCGGTGCGGGGCGCGGGCGTGGTGCGGCTGGCCGTGGCGACCTCTGTGCGCGTGGCCGGGGTGGTTCGGTGCACCGGCCGGTGCGCCATTGGACCGGTCGACGACTTCGACGGTGAGCTCCACGCCGTGGCGCAGGTTGAACTTGGAGCCGAGCTCGGTGGGCAGGACGGGGTCCTGGTCGCTCTGCACGAGCCACGCCCCGTTCAATCGGCGGACACGCCCTTCGGAGCGTGGCGGCCAATCCAATATGCCTGTGTAGGTCGACATCCGTGAAGTCCCGCCCCCTCCGCTCCCCCCCGCCCCCCCGCCCCCCCGCCCCCGACTCGCACCCGATCCCGCGTGGTTGGCATCCCCCATCAACAACACCCGCGCCGGCCCGGTGGAGCCGGGTTCGACGTTCGCCGCGAGATCGAGAGTCGCGTGTCGGCGGGCGGCGTGCCCGCGGGTGGACAGAGGTAGCGTACGCGAAGAACGTGGATCGTGCGCGGCATGAAGTGGCGCGTTTTCGTGGGGAGGGTCAATAACAACCAACATGACCGTTTCGACGCGCATTGGCGGGGAAGCGGGGGTGTGATCGGGAGGCCGCGCCTAGCATCGGCCCGGAAGTCCGCGACGAATACCGATCAAAATGCTAATAAATAGCCCGGGTCGGCTCGCAGCGGTTCTTGGGGGAGCGTCACCGGCAGGAGGGTGGCGGGCCGGGGGTGGTGGCGGGTTGGACAACACACACTTCGGGGTCGGCAACAGGGATGGAACTGCTCAAGGGCATCGCGGTCTCGCCCGGGATCGTCATCGGACGGGTCTTCGTCGTGGACGAGGAGCGCCGGCGCATCCCCAAGCGGGCGGTGCCGAGCGAGCGGCTGCAGATCGAGCACGACCGGATCTGGAAGGCGCTGGGGGGCGCGATCGCGGAGCTCAACAGCCTGGCGGCCCAGACGCGCGAGAAGTTCGGGAGTGAGCCGGCGGACATCTTCCTGGTCCACGTGCGGATGCTCAGCGACGCGTCGCTGACGCGTCCGATGCACGAGGTCGTGGATCGGGAGAAGACGACGGCGGAGTACGGGGTGTGGAAGGCGTTCGAGGACCTGATCGCGCGGTTCGAGGCGCTGCCGGACGCGACGTTCAAAACGAAGATCGACGACCTGCGCGATTTGTCGCAGCGGGTGCTGCGGCAACTGATCGGCGAGCACAAGAGCCGCCTGAACCAGCTCGACCACCAGGCGGTGGTCGTGGCGCCGGACCTGACGCCGAGCCAGACGGCGGCGTTCAACCGGCAGCACGTGATCGCGTTCGCGACGGAGCTGGGCGGGCGGACGAGCCACACGGCGATCTTCGCGCGGGCGCTGGGCATCCCGGCGGTGGTCGGCCTGCCGCAACTGACCGAGCACTCGACGGACGGTCAGACGGTGATCATCGACGGTGACCGGGGGATCGTGGTGCTGGAGCCGGACCAGCACACGCTGGACGAGTACCGCTCGTACATCGAGGCGCGCAAGACGGTGCAGTTGTCGCTGGCGGAACTGGCGAAGCTGCCGTCGGTGACGACGGACGGGACGGCGATCAAGATCGTCGCGAACATCGAGTTTCCGAGCGAGATCCCGAGCGTGTTCGCGCAGGGGGGCGAGGGCGTGGGGCTGTACCGGACGGAGTATCTGTACCTGACGAGCGACAAGGAGCCGAGCGAGGACGACCACTTCCAGGCGTACAAGCACGCGGTGGAGCTGAGCGAGGGGCACCTGCTGACGATCCGGACGGTGGACCTGGGGGCGGACAAATACACCCAGGAGAGGGCGGACAATCCGGAGCGCAACCCCTTCCTGGGGCTGCGGTCGATCCGGTATTGCCTGCAGAACCTGGCGATGTTCAAGACGCAGTTGCGGGCGCTCTTGAGAGCGAGCGCGTACGGACCGATGAAGGTGATGTTCCCGCTGATCACCACGACCAGCGAGTTCCGCCAGGCCAAGATGCTCCTCAACGACGTGATGGAGGACCTCGAGGACGAGGGGATCGCGTTCGACCGGGGGATCGAGGTGGGGATGATGGTGGAGGTGCCGGCGAGCGCGGTGATGGCGAATGTCTTTGCGCGCGAGGCGGCGTTCTTCTCGATCGGGACCAACGACCTGGTGCAGTACACGCTCGCGGTCGATCGGACCAACGAGCGGGTCGCGGACCTGTACGCGCCGTGCCATCCGGCGGTGATCAAACTGATCCGGGACGTGATCCGGGCGGGGCGGCACTACCAGATCCCGGTGTCGTGCTGCGGGGAATCGGCCGGGGAGCCGGAATATGCCCTCTTGCTCATCGGGCTGGGGCTCCGTACCCTATCGGTGACGGGATCATCGATCCCGGTGCTCAAGCGGCTCGTGCGGAGCGTGAGCATCAACCAGTGCGAGCGGCTGGCTAAGAAGGCCAGCACACTCGATTCCGACGCCGCGGTCCAGGCATTCCTGAAGGACCGGGCTCGAAAGATCATCCCCGAGGCGTTCGACGGACGTTCCGACGATCACTAGGCCGCGGGGGAACAAACTCGGCGTGCGGGCGCTGGAACGAGCGCCGGGCACGCGAATCGACTGACCCCCTCCCGGCGTACGGAGCGGCTTGGCCGCGCGGCGCAGGTGGAAGAGGCCGGGCCCAGCCCGAGCCGAACCCGACGGGAGGCGTCCGAGGCGACGGGCCGCTGGCCTTGCTCGCCCCTCGCGGGAGACCCCGCTGAGCCGATGGTGAATGGCACCATGCCCGGCTCGCGGCCCGCGGAGCGTTCCGCGTCGGGAGCGTCCGCAGAGCGGGCGCGGCGCGGGACAGGACGCGTTGCACAGGCGTCACGGCGCGGAAGATCCGGCGCGTGACGCGGGCCTGCGTGGGTTCTTCCTTTCGTGTCCGGCGCAAGAGCAGGGTCCGCCCCGCCGAAGAGGCGTTCAGGGCGCGTGTTCATTCAACGCACATTTTGTGTCGCGGAGCTCCGAGTCGGGGCCCGCCGTCGCTCGCCGGCCCTTCTGGCCGGGCGCAGCGTGTCATCGCGCTGAACCGCTCGAAAGGAAATGGTTCGAACAGTCATGACCAGCAGCAACAAGAACGGTCGCCAGATGGTGATCAACTACGTCCCGGGGGAAGAGTGCCGGGTGGCGATCGTGGAGAACGGGAGGCTCGAGGAACTGCACGCGGAGCGCATGGACAGCGCGAGCCACGTCGGGAACATCTACGTGGGCAGGGTGACGAACGTGGAGCCGGCGATCCAGGCGGCGTTCATCGACTTCGGCCTGTCGTCGAACGGCTTCCTGCACGTGACGGACCTGCACCCGCAGTACTTCCCGGGCGAGGACGAGGAGACGACGGAGCGCGTGGGCAAGAAGACGCCGCGGCGCGAGCGTCCGCCGATCCAGGCGTGCCTGCGTCGCGGGCAGGAGATCGCGGTGCAGGTGCTGAAGGAGGGCGTGGGGACCAAGGGCCCGACGGTCACGAGTTACCTGAGCATCCCGGGGCGGTTCCTGGTGATGATGCCGCAGATGGACCGTGTGGGCGTGTCGCGGAAGGTGGAGGACGAGGAGACGCGCCGGAAGATGCGCGAGATCCTCGACCAACTGGACCTTCCGGAGGGGTTCGGGTTCATCCTGCGCACGGCGGGGATGGACCGGGGGAAGATGGAGCTCAAGCGCGATCTGGCGTACCTGCAGCGGCTGTGGAAGGACATGGAGAAGCGCTGGAAGACGGGGAGCAAGCCGCGTCTGCTGTACTCCGAGAGCGACCTGCTGGTGCGGGCGCTGCGGGACATGCTGACGACGGAGATCGACCGGGTGGTGGTGGACAACGACTCGGCGCTGAACCGGGCGGCGAAGTTCCTGAAGATCGTGGCGCCGCGGTCGTCGACGCGCCTGGTGCGGTACTCGGGTCGTGCGCCGATCTTCCACGCGATGGGGATCGAGCCGCAGATCCAGACGATCCACGCGCGCGAGGTTCCCCTGCCGGGGGGCGGCCGGCTGGTGATCGACGAGGCGGAGGCGCTGGTCGCGATCGACGTGAACTCGGGCAAGATGCGGGACGCGCGGGACGCGGAGACGACGGCGTACCGCACGAACATGGAGGCGGCGGAGGAGATCGCGCGGCAGCTGCGTCTGCGTGACGTGGGCGGGGTGATCATCAACGACTTCATCGACATGCGCTCGCTCAAGCACCGGCGCGAGCTGGAGACGAGGTTCAAGGACCTGCTCAAGAACGACCGGGCGCGGACGACGACGGCGTCGATCTCGCCCTTCGGCGTGCTGGAGATGACGCGCCAGCGCATGCGCGGCAGCCACGAGAGCGTTCACTTCGCGGGTTGCCCGACGTGCAAGGGGCGCGGGCTGATCCAGAAGCCGGATTCGGTGGCGGCGGACGGCCTGCGCGAGCTGCAGGCGGTGCTGGCCAACGAGCGCGTGTCGCGGGTCGAGATGGTGGTGCACCCGCGGATCGCGGGCGAGCTGCTCTCGAGCCGGCGCAAGGCTTTGACGCGGATCGAGCGGTTCTTCTCCAAGCACGTCGACGTGCGCGTGAGCGAGGCGATCCCGCTCGACCGGCTGAGTTTCTACGCGTACGACGAGCGCGGGGCGGACATCGACCTGTCGCGCGTGCGGACGGACGTGCTGCGCGACGAGGACCTGCAGGCCTACCAGGCGCCCGAGGGGGAGAACTGGGCCGAGGACCTGCCCGAGTCCGAGGTGGTGGAATCCGAGCCGGTCGAAGAGGAGGAAGCGGCGGCGCTGCAATCGGAAGAACGTCGTGTAGGGAAAGAGTGT
>CALMQD010000033.1 GCA_937871415.1 uncultured Phycisphaerales bacterium
TCGGCCTCGGTGAGGGGCGTGTCGAACCCGACGTCGCGGCGCACGGGGCGTCCGACGACCGCGTTGAGCAGCGCCGGTTCAAGCCCCGTGCCGGGGCGCTTGATCGTGATGTCGGACGGCGCGACGGCGTCGCCGGCGCGGAGGCCTTCCTTCCGTCGCACGACGATCGACTGGCGCGACAGGTGGCGGACTTCCTTTTCGATGTCGCTGACGCGTTTGTCGTCGTTGCCGGGTGCGCGGGTGCTTGCCCAGGCGGCGTGGGCGAGCGCAACGTACCGGCGCAACATCGAGGGCTCGAGCGAGGCCGCGTGGTCCGGGCCCTGGGCCTTGCGGTCGAGGGTCAGGTGCTTCTCGAGCACGCTCGCGCCCGCGGCGACGGCGATCGCGCCGGTCTCGACATCGGGCGTGTGGTCGCTGTAGCCGATCGGTCCGGCGTGCAGGCGTGCGAGGGCGCGCATCGCCCCGATGGCGCTCTTGTTCAGCGGCGTGGGGTAACTGGAGACGCACTGCAGGATCGCGGCGCGCTCGCGGGTGGTTTCGCTCAGCCAGGAGAGGGCCCGACGGACTTCCTCGACAGTGGCGGCGCCGGTCGACAGGACGAGCGGCCTGCCGGTGGCTTCGAGGGCCAGGAGCAGGGGCCGGTGGATGATGTCGGGCGAAGCGGTCTTGTAGGCGTCGAAGCCGACGGTCTCGGCCGCACGCACGAGTTCGACGCTGAAGACCGTGACGATCGAATGCAGGCCGAGTTCCCGGGCGAGCGCCGTGCAGGCGACCAGGTCCTCGATGCTCATCTCGAGTCGCGAGAGCATCTCGACGGGATCGCGTTCACCGGCCTGCGCCTGGTAGGTTGCAAGGGAAGAAGCGCCGGACATGAGGCGGCGGGCCTCGAAGTACTGGAACTTCACGGCGTCTGCGCCGGCCTCCTTGGCGGCCCGAACCAGCGCGAGCGCCTGCTCCCGCGAGCCGTCATGGTTGACGCCGATCTCGGCGATGACATATGGCGGAGATGCGGGGCCGATGGGGGTCCCGGCGATGTGCATCGGCCATTGTTCGCTGCGTCGGCGGTCCGGGTTGCTGCGGCGTGGGGCGACCGGTTGCGGGTGCTGGTCGGGTCGACGGCCGATGGCGGTGGGTCAGCCGAAGAGGTCGAGGAGGTTCCCCGGTCCGGTGGGACGCTTCGCGACGTCGGCCATGTCCAGGAACTGCTCGTAGCGGACTACCAGCTCGTTGGGCCTGATCGCGCCGATCCGTTTCATCCGGGCGATGTTCTTTTCCACCTGCGCGCGGAGCGCGGCCTGCATTTCCGGCCCGGGCGGAGATGGACGGGTCACCGATGACATGGCCTCGTGGGCCATCGTCGGCACTCCCCGATTCCGGCTTGGGCGCCGCAAGAGCGGCGGTGAGGACCAGATTTCCGATCGCCCGCGTTCATGTTCCAGGCTGGCAGGAGCGCACGGATTGCCCCCGTCGCACAGGCCTCAGGTTTCGACACCGGCCGCCCGTTCGGGGCCCAGAATCCGGTCACGGGAGGCGAGCGCCGAGCGGCCCGGGCCCGAGGGAAGCCCGAGAACGCATTCGCGGAGCGCGCCCGGTGGAACGGAGTTCTCGCCCCTACGGTTGCGGGCCATGCCCGTTCCCCGCATCGCTATCGTCGGCCGCCCCAACGTCGGCAAATCCAGCCTGCTCAACATGCTGGCGCGCGACAAGGTGTCGATCGTTGACGACACCCCCGGCACGACGCGCGACCGCGTGAGCATCCTCACCGACCTGCCTCCCCCCGGGCAGGGCGACGACTCTCCCGACGTCACCACGGTCGAGGTCACCGACACCGGCGGGTACGGCGTGTACGTGGTCGAGGGACGGCGCTACGACGAAGTGGGGGCGGACCTCGCGTCGCTGACCGACGACATCGAGCGGCAGATCGCGCTGGCCGTTGAATCGGCCCAGATCGTGCTGTTCGTCATCGACGCGCAGGCGGGCATCACGGCTCACGATCAGACGATCGCGCGCCTGCTGCGCGAGCGGGTCCTGGGGCGGAAGCCCCAGCGCGGCAAGGGAGGACCGGGCACGGGCGTGGAGGTCGCCGACGGCGCGCCCGCGAGCGAGAGCGGGCACGAGGTGCCGCTCTCCGGACAGGCCGAGAGCGGACGGGCGTTCACGGAACCGCCGCGGGTGTTGATCGTCGCGAACAAGTGCGACGGCCCGCGCTGGGAAGCGCACGCGTACGAGGCCGCGGCCCTGGGCTTCGGCGAGCCGCTGCCCGTGAGCGCCAAGAGCAACTACTTCCGGCGCGACTTCATCGACAGGCTGTACGAAACGCTGGAGAGGATCCCGGGCGTGGTGAAAGGGCAGATCAAGGACGACCCGGCGACCACGGGCGTGAAGCTCGCGATCATCGGCAAGCGCAACGCGGGCAAGAGTTCGCTGGTGAACGCGCTGGCGGGCGCGAAGCGCGTCATCGTCTCCGAGATCGCCGGCACGACGCGCGACGCGGTCGACGTGCGCTTCGAGATGGACGGCAAGGTCTTCACGGCGATCGACACCGCGGGCCTGCGGAAGAAGAAGAGTTTCGCCGACCGCATCGAGTGGTGGGCGTTCGACCGTGCGTCGAGGGCGATCGAGCGGGCCGACGTCGTGCTCATGCTCATCGACGCGACACTCCCGCCGAGCCAGGTCGACCAGCAACTCGCGCAGCTGGTCCGCAAGAGCCACAAGCCGGCGATCCTGGTCGTGAACAAGTGGGACCTGGTGGAGGGGAAAGCGGCCACGGCCGGGCGGAACCGGGGCAAGCCCATCACGCCGCAGATGTACGAGGAGTATCTGCGCGAGGAGGTCAAGGCCCTGGCCAACGCGCCGATCTCGTTCGTCTCGGCCAAGAACGTGACGAACATCCAGGCGACGGTGCGCCTGGCGCTGGAACTGCACGAGCAGGCGGGCCAGCGCGTCGGCACCGGCAAACTCAACCGGCTGCTGCGCCACATCCTCGAGACGCGCGGGCCCAGCAGCAAACTCGGCACGTTCGCCAAGGTCTACTTCGCGGCCCAGGTGCGGACGCACCCGCCGACGATCGTGCTCGTTGTCAACCGGCCCGAGCTGTTCATCCACAACTACCAGAAGTTCCTGCTCAATCAGATGCGCAAGCACCTGCCCTTCCCCGAGGTGCCCATCAACCTCATCATCAAGGGGCGCAAGACCGCAACGAAACTCCACGAACTGGTCCCCGAGGGCGAGTTTGTTCCCGGCGCGGCCCGCGGCGGGAGCGACCGGGCGCTCGAAGAGTGGAGCGGAGACGACGAGACGCTCGCGCGTCAGGCCTTCGAAGAACTCGGCGTCGACCTGGGCGAGACCCTGCAGAACTTCGACGAGGCCGAGAAGAGCGGCGACGGGGACGAGGAGTTGGAAGAGGGCGGCCGGGGCGAGGACTTCGGGGGCGATGCGCCGCCGATGGAGTTGGGTGACGATGACGACTCGGAGCCCGAGGCCGATTCGCGCGAGCACGGCGGAACACTCCCGGACGAGGCCGAGCCGCGCAGCAAGCCGGAGCGAGTGACGGGTGAGGGCGAGAAGCCGGCGCCGAAAGCCGCGGCGGCGACTTCGCGCGTCCGGTCGGCCGTCGGCAAGAAGAGCAAGACAAGCGCTCGCAATGCGAAGAAGGCTCGCGTGAAGGCGACAGTCAAGCCGAAGGCCAAGAGCGCAGGAAAGACCAAGCCGAAGGCGGCATCGAAGGCCAAGGCCGTCTCCAAGTCGAAGGCTGCGGGCAAGAAGGCCGCGCCGTCGAAGAAGCCGGCGGCCAAGAAGACGGCCAAGGCCCGGAAGAAGAAGTAAGACGCGATGACGCCGGGATCGGCATCAGCCCCGCTCGTGCTCCTGGCGTCGCGATCACCCCGCCGGCGCGAACTGCTCGACGCGGCGGGCGTGGCGTACATCGCGCGCCACCCCGGGATCGACGACACCATGCTGCAGGCCGGTGTCGCGCCGCCCGAGCACTACGCCGCCGGCCTGGCGTACCTGAAGGCCGATGCGGCGATCCGCCATAACGTGTTCGCGGCGCAGGAAATCGCCCGTGCGGCCTGGGTGCTCGGGGCCGACACGGCGGTGGTGAAGGGCTCGCTGCTCATCGGCACGCCGCGGGACGAGGCGGACGCCGAGCGGATCATCCGTCTTCTGAGCGACGGCGTGCACGACGTGGTGACGGGCGTGGCGCTGGTGCGGCCGGTGGCTGCGAGCGCGCACGTTGGCGCTTCGAGCGGAGAGACGGCGCCGGCGCGTCGAGTTCTGCTCGTCGACCGCGCGCGCGTGCAGGTCGGCGCGTTGAGCGAAACACAGATCCGCGAGTACCTCGCGAGCGGGCTGTGGCAGGGCAAGGCCGGGGCGTACAACCTCGCCGAGCGGCTCAAGGCGGGATGGCCGATCGAATACCAAGGCGACCCGGGCACGATCATGGGCCTGCCGACGCGGAAACTCGTGCCGCTGCTGTCGCGGTTGGGGTGAAGCGCGCCGCTCGCGCCTTGGCGTTCAAACGCATCGCTGTTCGGCGCGACTTCAGTGTGGAAGCCGGACGACTCCGAACCTCCGTGCGCCTGTCCTGGCACTCGAAACAGAAGCCGCGGCTCAGGACCGGCGCACTTCCACCTTGCCCCCGGCGACGTCCTTGATCGCGTACCCCATCTTCGCGAGTTCATCGCGGATGGCGTCGGAGCGGGCGAAGTCCTTGGCCTTCTTGGCTTGCACGCGGTCCTCGAGCCTCGCGATCACGGCGGGATCGGGGTCGCAGCCGACGAAGACGCCGATCGACGTCTGTGCCTGGACCGGCTTTTCGAGTTCGAGCACGCCCAGCACGCGGTCGAAGGCGCGGACCAGCTCGATGTCGGCGGTGCTCGGGGCCGGCACGTCGTTGATGAACCTGTTGAGCGCGCCGATCGCGCCGGCAACGTTGAGGTCCTCGCTCATGGATTCGATGAACGATGCGCGGGCGGCCTCGCGGGGCGCGAGCGTGGCCCGGCCGTCGCCGGTCGGCGGGGTCTCGACGAACCGGCGCCAGCGCTCGACGATGCGGGCCGAGTCGCGCAGGCCCTGCATCGTGAAGTTCGCGTTCGAGCGGTAGTGGGTCTTCACGAGTTCGAGCCGAACGGCGGCGGGCTCGAAGCCGTGGGGCGGCTCGAACAACTGGCGCGCCGTGAAGAAGTTGCCCTTGCTCTTGGACATCTTCTCGCCCTCGACGAACAGGTGACGCGCGTGGAACCAGTGGCGGGCGAAGCCGCCGCGGGCCTCGGCGGCGGCCTGGTCGTTGCAGAACGCGCACACGCTCTGGGCGACCTCGCACTCGTGGTGCGGGAAGATGTTGTCCTCGCCGCCGGAGTGAACGTCGATCACGCTCGGGGTCGTGCCGGGGTGGTCCAGGAGCCGCGCGAGCGCCGCGTCGCCGAGCAGGCGCCGCGCGCTCATGACGGTGCACTCGATGTGCCAGCCGGGATAGCCCGGGCCGAGCTGCTCTTCGGCGGGTGCGCCCGGGACCACGGGGGAAGGCCACTTCATGATGTGGGCCGCGTCCTCTTTCCAGAGCAGGAAGTCGGCCGGGTCGCGCTTCTCGGATTGGTTGGCCGCGGCGATGCGCTCGCCGGCGCCCTCGCGGAGGGAGTCGAGCGTGTTGCCGCTCAGGGCGCCGTAACTCGGGAAGCGGCGGACGTCGAAGTAGATCGCGCGCTTCCCGGGCTGCCCGGCTGCGTAGGCGTAGCCGCGGGCGAGCAGGTGCTCGATCACGCTCCGCATGCCGTCGATGTTGGCGGTGGCGCGCGGCATGAGGCTCGCATCCTTCTGCGCCTCGATCGCGACCTTCAGGCCCAGCCGGCGCGCGTCCTCCTGGAAGCGCACGGCGTAGAACGCCGCGATCGCGTACGGATCGCGCGGGTCGATGCTCACGTCCGCGGGCAGTTTGCCCGACTTCTTGGCCTCGGCCAGGCGACGCCCGGCGACGGCCATGCGGTCCTCGCCGTTCTCGCCCCCCTCGCTGTCGTCGGTCATGTGCCCGACGTCGGTGATGTTCATCACGTGCAGCACGGTGCGCCCGGCGCCCCCGGCGCCCGCCTCGCTCTCGAGGCGGCACAGGGGGGATTCGAGCCAGCGTCGCAGCACGTCGGCCGCGAGGAAGGACCGGAAGTTCCCGATGTGCGCGTCGTCGTAGACCGTCGGCCCGCAGGAGTAGAAGGTGATCCGCTTCGGATCGGCGGGGCGCACGGGCTCGACGGAGCGTGTCGCGGTGTTGTAGAGCCTGAAGGGCGGGGTGGGCCCGTTGGGAGCGGCGCTGGTCATGGGCCCATGATATCGGCCGATGGCGGCGTGCCCGTTGGTGACGAGCGGAGATCACTTCCCGCCGCGGGCGGGTTCTTCGCTCTGCCCGCCGTCGGGCTGGGCGGGGTGCTCGGCGAGCGCTTCCTGGCGTTCCTTTTCGCGGGCCTCGCGCACCTCGGGGCGCACCGCGATGCGCACCCGGACGACGCGCATCGGCGTCGCCTCGAGCACGGTCACGAGCGCATCGCCCACCTCGAAACTCTCGTTGATCTCGGGGATGCGTCCCATGTGCGTGGTGACGAAGCCGCCGAGCGTGTCGTAGTCGTCGCCCTCCGGCACGGAGACGCCCAACCCTTCGATCGCCTCGTTCACGTCGATGATCGCCGCCCGGGCGTCGATGTCGGCGAGCCACTGCGACTCTTTGACTTCGATGCGGGGCGGTTCGTCCTCGGCCTTCTCGTACTCGTCCTGGATCTCACCGAAGACCTCTTCGATCACGTCCTCGAGCGAGACGACGCCGGCGGCCCCGCCGTACTCGTCGGCGACCATCGCGACGTGGACGCGCTTGTCGACGAACTCCTGCGCCAGTTCGCGGACGGTCTTGGTCTCGGGTACGAAGAGGGCTGGGCGCAGGATGGCCTTGAGGTCGAAGCCCCGCGCCGAGCCGCCCCCGGTGTCGCCCGCGAGCCACTTGAGCAGGTCCTTGACGTAGAAGAACCCGACGACGTCGTCGAGCGTGCCGCCTGCGCGGTAGACAGGGATGCGCGAGTGGCGCGCTTTGCGCACGAACGCGGTGATCGCGCCGAGGTTGTTGGTCATCTCGAGCGCCTCGACTTCACGCCGGGGCGTCATGATCTGGCCGACCGAGGTCTGGCGCAGGCCGATGACGGCCTCGATCATCGCCGCCTGGTCCTCGTCGATCTGCCCGCCGCGCTCCCCCTCGGTCACGGCGCTGAGCAGGTCGGCCTCGAGTTCCGCGCCCTGGTCGTTCTTGTGCTTGCCGGTGAGCAGCCGCACCGCCGCGTCGATCGCACGCTCGGCGGGCGCCAGGGGGCGCATCGCCAGGTAGACGAAGCGCGCCAGCCCGCTCATCCGCAGGACCGCGGCCTCGCCGGCGTGGCGCGCCCACGCCTGCGGGACCAGCACCGAGACGATCCACATCGCCACCGCGCCGGCGACGATGCCCCAGAGGGCGTGTCGCGGCTCGACGACCAGCGGCGCCTGGCCCGGCTCGCCGCCGCTGATCGCGGCGCGGTTGAGCAGCGCCTGTTCCGCCGCCGCGAACCACCACACGAGCGCCACGACCGCGACGAGGTTGAAGACGACGCGCACCATCGCAGCGCACCGCGCGTGCCCGGGTACATCCGCGAGGATCCTTATGATGCGCCGCTGCTGTCCCTTTGACCCGCGCCGCGCCGCCAGTTCTTCGAGGCGGTTGCGCGACAGGTCCAGGAGCGCCAGGTGCAGCACGCTCAGCAGTCCGCTGATCAGCAGGCACGCGATCGCGAGCAGTCCGGCCCAGGTCAGCATGCGCCCCCCCGGTGTTCAGGAAGAGCCGACCGGGAGTGCGACGGCCCGGGCCGCGACTGTTCGGGGAGCGCAAAGGTCTCGCCCACGCCCAGGGCGCGCAGCACCTGGTCTTCGCGCTGGTGCATGCGCCGGTACGCGTCGTCGTCGTGGTCATCTTCGCCCAGGCAGTGCAGCACGCCGTGCAGCACGTAGAGCAGCGCTTCGCGCTCGACCGGAACGTAGCGCCGCTCGGCCTGGCGGCGGGCCTCGTCCACACAGACGAGGATGTCGGTGTCGAGGGGCCGATCGGCCCGGGCGTCGTCGTCGCCGTCGCGCAGGTCGAACGTCAGCACGTCGGTCGTGGAATCCATGCTCAGGTGGCGAGCGTGGGCCGCGGCCATCTGGTCGTCGCGCACCAGGCGCACGCGGACCTCGTGTCCGGCCGCGGCCGGGTGTCCGGCGAGCAGCATGGCGCAGCCTCGCCGGGCGTGCTCGGTGAGCCAACGCAGTGCTTGTGCCGAAAGCAGGCACCGATCATCCAGAACTTCCAACTCCAGTCCCACCGGGCCGGGATCAGGATCGGGGTTGGATTGGGGATCAGAACCGGGCGTCGAAGTGGAAGGGTCCAAGCGCGCAACACCCGATGCAACAGCAGGTTGCGTCTTGGCCTCGGCGGGCTTTCCAGGGTTGGATCGCGAGTTGGACACCATGGATCGTTGGTCCATGGTACCGCCTTTGGCGCAGTGACTCAGCCCCCACCGCAAAATGTTTGGTTTGTGATTGGTAGACGACCCTGATAGGGCTTCGCCAGAGCCGATCAGCGACTGAGTTGTGTTCCAAGTTCAGGCCTGGAACGTGGCCAGATTGAGCCACCGTTGTTCGACGCGTCCTGAAACCTCTGCGCCCGTTCGACCAAAGATTGCTCCGGCTGGGAAAGTGCATCGGCCTGGAGTGTGCCGGGCCGACTCACCCGTTGATCTCCGTTCCGAGGCGACCGTGGCGCAGCAGTACACCGTTCATCCCAGCGGCCGCCTGGCGTGCCCGGACTGTCCGAGCGATCAGCGGACGTTCGCGACGGTCCTGCACCTGGCGCCGATGATCGTTGCGCTCCTGGGGGCCGGGTTCATCGGGCTGCCGGCGATTGTCTCGCTGGTGCTTTGGAAGGTGCGCAACAACGACTCGACGTTCCTCGACGATCACGGCAAGGAAACGCTCAACTTCCAGATCTCGATGCTCATCTACTGGCTGGTCGCGGGGGTTCTGTGCACAGTGCTCATCGGGCTGGCGCTCTTGCCGGTGGTGTGGCTGTTGCAGTTGATCGGCGGGATCATGGCGTGCGCCGCCGCGAGCCGCGGCGAGTTCTTCCGTTATCCCATGACGCTCCGCATCATCGCCTGAGTGCATGCCCGGCGGCAGGGTGCGCGCGGGGGTCGGGCGCGAGGTTGTTCCGCCCGGTCGGGTGAAGCCTGCGCCCGATAAGTGCGCGGGCTTGGCCGCGATCCAGCGCACGACCAAGAACGGGGGACAAGAACTCGCGGCGGCGGGAAAGTCGGTGAGTCGAGCGGTCGATAGCCAACCGGATTGAACCCACGGACGTGGGCTTTCCGGAGGCCGTATGTCGAACGTTCAACCGTTGACCAAGGAACAGGCCGTCGCGGCCGCGGTGCGCGAGATCTCGCACATCGCGACCCTCCCCGAGATCACGCTCAAGATCATCCAGTTGGTCGAGAGCCCGACCTCGACGGCGCAGGACCTGCACAAGGTCATCGCCAATGACCCGGCGCTGTGCTCGCGCATCCTCAAGGTCGTGAACTCCGCGTTCTACGGCCTGCCGGGGCAGATCGGCTCGATCAACCGCGCCATCGTCCTGCTCGGGCTCAACGCGGTCAAGAACATCGCCATCGCCGCGAGCCTTGCGAAACTCTTCCGCGGCGGCTCGCTCACGCCGAACTTCTCCGCCAAGGACCTGTGGACGCACTCGATCGCGACGGCGACGGCGTCGAAACTCATCGCCGACCACATCAAGCTCGGTCTGACCGACGAGTGCTTCCTCGCCGGCCTCATCCACGACCTGGGCGTGATTGTCGAGATCCAGTACGACCGCCACCGCCTCATCGAGGTCATCGGACGCCTGAACGTCAACGACGACGGCGTGCCGCAGGCCGACATGCTCGAGATCGAGAACGAGGTCTTCGGCGCCAACCACCAGGACTTCGGCTTCGGCCTCTGCGAGAAGTGGAAGTTCCCGCGCACGTTCGTGAACGTCTGCGGCTTCCACCACCGCCCTTTCGAACTGCCGGAAGAGTCGCGCACGATCGTCTCGATCATCGCGGTCGCCGACCGGCTCGCGGGCGAACTGCCCGGCAACTTCCGGCTCGACCAGATGAGCACCGAGATCCCCTCGGACCTGCTCGACGACCTCAAACTCACGCGCGAGCAGATCGACTCGATCCGCTCGAAACTCCCCGAGCACCTCGACCAGGTCTCGGCGATGCTCGCCTGAGCGCGGAGCGCCGTCCGCGCGTGCGGACGGTGGGGGGCGGGGGTGGGGGTGAGGGCGGAAGTTGGGCGGGCGACAACTCGGATTCACCACGCGGCCGCGGGTTCACAGCCCGCGGCTGTTTCGTTGGTGGACGGGCAAGCGGTACGCGGAAACAGACACGCCGCATCTTGTGTCTGGGGGCGTTTGTGTTATGTTGGAGAGGTTGAGGACGGAGCGAGAGGGTCCTTGTGAGGGCCTGTGAGGGCCTGGGAGCCTCGATGCGTTCCGTCTTTGCCGACGTTGTATTCGTGCGTGTTGTTCGTCCTAGCCGCCGCGTGACGGTGGCTGGCGTGGCCGCGCTTCTGGCCGGCGCGGCGGTTGCGACAAGCGCCCAAGCCGCCATCGACCCGCTCTCCGGCATCGACTTCGTGACCATCGGCGCGACGTACGGCGGCGCGGGGAATCCGGCGTGGCCGGGGACCAACCCGCACACGCCGGGAGACATGGCCATCGGCCGCGGCAATGTCAACTACGAGTACAACATCGGCCGGTTCGAGGTGACGACGGCGCAGTGGACCGAGTTCTACAACGCGGCCTTCGACCGACCCCAGGCCGAGTGGATCCCGTGGCTGGTGCCCGCGACGCAGACGCACTGGGGCGCGACGAACGCGCCCGCGCAGAACGGCGGACTCCG
>CALMQD010000034.1 GCA_937871415.1 uncultured Phycisphaerales bacterium
CGAGGCGGATCGACGGCTTGTTGACGTTCTGGAGCAGGAGCGTCACCGTCCAGCGGACGTTGTCCCCGGGCACGCCGGAATCGAGGGCCGCGCCCAGGTCCAGGGGCTCGCTCAGACGCAGCATGAGGCGCCACGCCGAGCCCGCACTGCGGTCGTCGAGCAGGCCGATCCACTGACGCGAGCCCTTGATCAGCCCCGTGCGGGTCTGCAGGGGCACGTCGATCGACGCGGGCGGTGCGAGCAGGCCCGAGAGCCAAGCGACGTGCGCATCGACGGCGCTGTCGCGCCCCTCGATCGCCTCCGCCATGTTCTCACGCGTGAAGACCGCGCGGGCGAAGGTGTCGGCGAGTGTGTGCAGGCACGACTCGAGCATCGCCCAGCCGTCGTGCCGGAAGGCGTCGACGCCCGCGCGGGCCAGGGGCGGCATCGCGGCGCACAGCAGGCCCAGGCGCTTGGTCGTCGCCTCGTCGGCGAGCCACAGTTGCCACTGCGCACGGATCGATCCGCCCGCCTCCTGCATGACCATCGGAACAAACCGCTGCTGGGCCAGCAGCGAGCGCACGAACCGCGCCGCGTCGGCGAAGAACCGCACCGACTCGCCCAGCACCACCGCCCCGGGCGCAATCGCACGCTCGCCGGGCGCGCCGCCGAGGTCCGACTCCTCTCCGGGGCCCGCGGCCTCTTCCAGGGCGTTGAGCACGCGCTCGGCCAAGTGCGCCGGCACGCGAACGACCGGCACATTGAACGCCCGCAGGCCCGGGGCCAGGTCGCCCTCGGACTCATCGGCTAGGTGCCCGACGGCGTGGGCCAGGTGCGGACTCAGCGCGGGGGCGTGCGACGCGCCGGGCGATTCCGGGAGCAGCACGCTCCATCGCGCATCCTCGAGTGGAAGGCTCGCGCCGGCGTCGGGGAGCACGGCGCTGATCGCCGCGCGGAGCTCATCGCACGACGCGGCGAACGGATGCTCCGACGCCGCGCCCGCCGGGACGGAGTTCGCGGGGGTGGGCTCATCGGCCTTGGACGCGGCGCCCGCGGCGGCGGAAGAGGCTTCCCACCGACGCGCCGATTCAGCCCAGAGGCACAGACCGGGGCTCGACGAGCCCGGGGCAGCGTCCGCGCTCGAAAATGGCAGGCCGCCGCTCGACCAGTGCGCGTGGAAGACGAGCGTGGCGGACTGAACCCATGCGGTGTTGTTCAAAGCCCCGCCCTCCGTGGCGAATTCCCGCGCTGCAGACCCGATCGAATGAGGGCGCAGGGAGTCGAACCCTGGACCTGCGGATTAAAAGTCCGTCGCTCTACCAACTGAGCTACGCCCTCAAGAAACACACCCCGTCCCCGTCGAAACCGGTCGAACCCTGCGCCGGCCGCCCGCCGCCCGACGTTCGCTGGGTGTTCGGCGAGGACCAGCGCCGATCATAGGCGCGAACCCGCGTGCATTTCACGGCTCCGATGGAAGTGGCGGCCCGAAACGACAACGAGCGGCCCGAAGGCCGCCCGTTGTGGATGGTGCGAAAACATTGCCGGGACGGGTTGCAAAGCCAACCCATCCCGCGGATCAGGCCGGGGAGCCGAGCGTGCCCAGCGGGGTGCCCAGCGAGCCGAACCCGCCGCCGAGATTGCGGTCGAAGTGGCCGAAGAAGGCGACGACCGGCACGGCCGACTGGACCTTGGTCGAGAAGAAGCTGTTGACGTTCTTCTTGGCCCCGGTGACGAAGTCGTGGAGATTGAAGACGTTGGCCGAGCGCGCCTTGACGGTGCGGAAGAACGTCTCGCTCTCGCCGGTGTTGTAGTTGAGCGTGATCGCGATCCGCGCGTCGGTGTTGGCGGGGTTGAAGATGCGGAGGTAGTCGCGGATGCGGGCGCCCGAGGCGGGACGGAAGCCCTCGCCGAAGAGCCACTGCGTCGCGGCCTCCGAGGCGAGCACCGAACCGGTCGCCTCGCCGAAGGCGTAGGAGGTCAGGCTCATCGTGACCGGGCGGTTCGACTCGTAACTGATCGAGAACGGCTGGCCCAGCGTGATGCCGGGGAGCGTCGCGAGGTCGACGGTCGTGCGCTTGTTCGCCGCCGCCGAGATCGTGCGCCGGTACGCGCTGCCCGACTCGTAGTTGAGCGTGAGCGTGATGGTCGCGGTCTGCGGGTTGGCGTTGAGGATCGTGACGAGCTCGCGGTTCGCGTTCGTGCCATACTCGCCCTCGCCGGTAGAGCCGACGGTCCGGCCGGCGTTGGTCTCGCCGAGCGAAGCAAAGCCGGCCTTGTCGGCGATGTTGTAGTGCGTGAGTGCGGCGACGATCGGCAGGTCGCTGTCGAGCTTGAGCGCGTACTTGCCGTTGGTCAGGCCGATGAACTTGTTCAGGCTCCAGCCGCTGCGCCGGTTCGGATCAACCGTGATGGTGGACGTCAGGACGTTCGAGCCGGACTCGGGGTAGATCGTCAGGGTAACCTTGGCTTGGGCGTTGTTGGGGTTGTAGAAAAGGACAAAGTCGCGGTCGCTGGCCCCGCGGTTCGCGTCGCCGAACGTCCACACCGTGCTCGGGTGGCTGGTGAACGCCTCGCCGGTCGAGATGTTGTAGTCGTAGTTGCTGAAGGTCGCGCCGATCGGCAGGCTCGTGCGGATCTCGAGGCTGTACGACGTCTTCTTCAGCACGCCCGGGCGCCCGGCGAACTGCGTGCCCACGCGCGTCGCGTCGCCCGCGGCAAAGAGCGCCGGGTTGCTCACCGTGTAGCCGAAGCGCCGGTTGGGGCCGATGAGCCCGCCCGCGGCCTCCGTCGCCGAGTCGTACAGCACCTCCGACGGCGCCGTGCCCTCGTAGTGCGCGATGATCACCACGCGCACCGATTCGTCGTGCGGGTTGATCATCGGGATGAACGTGTTGGCGCGGCTGTTGGCGAAGCCCTCGGGGTAATACAGGGCGTAGGGCAGGTCCGTGTAGTCGATGGACGTGTTGTTCGGGTCCGGGACCAGGTGCCCGGCCCCCGTGCCGGCGTTGACCGTGGCGAAGTCGGCGAGCACCTGCGCGGCGCTGCCGGTGAAGATGAAGTAACGGAACGTGTGCGCCTGGTTCGGGATGAGCGTCCCGAGGTTGAACGCCAGCGACATGCCCAGGTCCGACTCGGCGCCGTTGGGATCGGTGACCGAGTTGATGACCTGCAGCGGGTCGCGGACCGAGCCGCGGTTCTCGAACGACGCGAACTCGGAGAAGGACGTGTCGGCGGCGCCGATGCCCAGGGTCAGTCCGTTCTTCGTGCTGGTGGCCAGACGTCCCGTGGCGTCGACGTCGTTGAAAGTCTCGCTGTCGCCCCCGTCGAAGTTCAGGCCCTGATTGGCGTTGAGCCCCTCGACCCACGCCAGGTCGTTGATGGTGTCGCTCGAGACGTTCTTGAGGGTGACGTCGACGGCGATGACACGGTCGTTGACGCCGAAGGAGAGCGACCGCTTGATCTGCAGGCCGCGGTAGACGCCCGTGGCCGAGGCGCGCCGGTTGGCATAGTCGCTCTCGTTGACCAGCGACAGGCCCAGGGCCGTCTGGTTGCCGTCGGCGTTGTTCATGCCGATGAAGCCGTCGGCGATGAAGCCGAAGTAGCTCTCGAGCTGGCCCAGGAGCAGGT
>CALMQD010000035.1 GCA_937871415.1 uncultured Phycisphaerales bacterium
TGGGGAACATGCACCCCTGGTCGATGCTGGTGGGGCTGAGCCGCGGCGTGGAGGAGACGATTGAGCGGATGGACACCGGGTCGGTCGAGCGCCGGGTGATGGAGGCGAGGCTGGGGCTGGCGGGGGTGCATCCGCTGCGTGTGGCCGAGGCGGCGCGGCGGCTGGGCCTGACCCCGGCGCGTGTGCGGCGCGTGCGGATGCCGGCGTGATGCGGCTGGTGGGCTTGCGCGGAAGCGCGCCCCTCGCTCACGCTCGGGGTTCGTTATGTTCGGGATTCGCCGGTCGGTGACGGCGCGTGCCGGCGGCGGACCGCCTCGACCACGAACAGGAGCGCCAGCGCCAGGAGCATCAGCGCGAAGCCGGCGTTGAGGACGGTGGGGTTGAGTCCGCCCGCGCCGCTGGCGCCGGAAACGCCCGCGGCGGCGTGGGGCCCGGCGGTGAAGAGACGCCCGCCGAGCGCATCGCGCACGCCCACGCCGATCTGCAGGCAGAGCGCGACGCTGGTGATGGTCATGACGAAGATCATGGGGAGGACGACGTACCAGCACTTGCGCCCGGTGCGTCGGAGCCAGACGGCGACGCCCAGGAGCGTCAGGCCGGCGAGCAACTGGTTGCTTGTGCCAAAGAGCGTCCAGAAGAGGCGGTAACTCGCGGGCTCGGCGGAGCAGAGGATGAGCAGCGGGATGCCCGCGGTGAGCGCGGCGGCGAGGAGGCCCGCGGCGCGGGACCTGCACCCCGTGAGTTCCTGCAGCAGGTAGCGACCCAGGCGCGTCGAGACGTCGAGGGTGTCGAAGACGAACGTGGCGACGGCCATGGTGCCGAAGGTGCGGGCAAAGAGCGAGGCGTCGGGCCCGAGGATGACCATCAGGAACCGCGCCAGGCCCTCGCCGTAGACGGCGCTGGGGCTCTTGCGCACGCCGGCGCTGTCGACGAGCGCGCCGTCGCTGGCGATCATGACGGTCGCGAGCGCGATGACGGCGACGAAGCCTTCGAGGAGCATGGCGCCGAAGGCGACGGGGCGGCAGTGGGACTCGCGGCTGATCTGTCGGCTGGTCGTGCCGCCGCAGACCAGGCCGTGGAACCCGCTGCACGCGCCGCAGGCGATGGTGACGAAGAGGAAGGGGAAGAGGAGGTCGGTCATGGCGGGGGGGCGCGTTCCGGGCGTGCCGCCGAGACCGAAGAACGCGCCGTAGTCGGCGATGGGCTTGAACGCGGGCTGGGCGATGTCGAAGCGCCCGAAGAGGATGCCGATGACGCCGACGAAGATCGCGAGGTAGAGGACAAAGCCGCCGAGATAGCCGCGCGGCTGCTGCAGGAGCCACAGTGGCATCATGCTGGCGATGAAGCAGTAGACGAGGATGGCGACGTACCAGAACCTCTGCGGGAAGAGGAGGGCGGTGGAGAAGTGCTGGCCGGCGTAGATCGCCAGGAGCGTGAGGGGAACAAAGACCAGGGTGACGAGCCACATCGGCGGCTTGAGGTACTTCTGGACGACGCCGAGGACGAGGGCGACGGCGAGGTAGAGCGTGCTGGCCATGGCGACCGCGCCGCCGGGGTTGAAGGAGACGCCGCGGAGCGTGTCGACGTCCTCGGTCTGGCCGAGGAACGTGCCGGCGGTGACGTCGGTGAAGGCGACGATGACGTAGAGCAGCGCGAGCCAGATGAAGGAGGCGAGCGCGAGGTAGGCGCGCTTGCCGAGGTGCTCGCGCGCGACCTCGGCGATGGAGTGCGCGCCGTGCCGGATGCTCGCGACGAGGGCGGCAAAGTCGTGGACCGCGCCGATGAAGATGACGCCGATGACGATCCAGAGGAGGCAGGGGCCCCAGCCGAAGACCAGGCCCGCGAGGACGGGGCCGACGATGGGGCCCGCGGCGGCGATGGCGGAGAAGTGCTGGCCCAGCAGGTAGAAGGGGCGCGTGGGGACGAAATCGATGCCGTCGTTCTTGCTGACGGCGGGCGTGACGCGCCGGTCGTCGAGGTTGAAGCGGCGCGAGATCAGCCCGCCATAGAGGAGATAACCCGCGCACAGCAGCGCGATGACAAGCACGGCCAGGAGCGCGAGAGTCATGGGTGCAAGAGATTGGCCGGTGGCGCTGTGGTTGTCAAAAAACAAGAACCCCTCGGGGTTACCGAGGGGTGCTTGACGGGACGAGCGGGTCCCGGTTGGTCCGTTCGCCTGAGCCGGGGGGCGCACACACCCGCGACCAGGCGTGCCAAAGACAGGAGGACCAGCCCTGAGTCCAAACCGGGCAGAGCCCGGCTTGGTTTGGCGCTCATGAACGGGTTCCTGCCGGAGGGGGCAAGTTCCCGTAAGCCTTGATTTTACATCGGTTTACAGCGCTTGCTAGGGGTCCGGTTCGTGCCGGTTGGTTTTTGCGGGTTTCGGACCGGCGCAGCGCGTGATTATCAGCCTCAGCATTCGTTCCAGACGTTACAGGTTGCCGGGCTTGTGGGCGTTGGCGGGCGCGGGTGCTGGGGGTCCGCGGTTGCGCGGGAAGACTCAAGCGTGCGACCGCGCGGGGGATCAAACTCCGGGAGTTGGAGGGAGAACCCGAGACCACTCGGGGGCGTGGGCGCGCGCCGGCGCCGGGTACTCGCGGCGGTGTTCGGGGCGATCCTGCCGTGTGCCGCGGCGATGGCGGACCCGATGGACTTCGGGATCGTGTACACGACGAACGCCTCTCCGCCCCTGCTGCGCTCGGCGACGCTGACCTACGACCCCGCGCCGGCGACGCCGGCGAACTCGCCGCCGACGCTGGTTGTGTCCGCGCCGGTGACGATCGCGACGCTGAGCAAGGGGTACGCCGGAGCGACGCCGGGATCGGGGCACGGAGTGCTCGTGACGCCCGGCGGCGCGTACTTCGCGCTCTCGGCGCCCTCCAACATCCACGCGATCACGACCAGCCCGACGACGAAGGTTGTGTACTCGATCGTCTCGCTCGCGGCGGCGACGCCCGCGCCGCCGAGCCCGGTCGGATCGCTGCGGCTGGATCCGGGGCAGACCGAGGCGTGGGCGCTGTCGCGCGGTTCGGCGACGGGCCCGGCGGGGAGCACACGGATCGCGATCGTGCCGATGGTCAACCCGCCCCAGCCCGGGCTGTCGTACCAGGTGACGGGCGCGGACCCGATCGTGCATGATGTGTGTTTCGTGTCGGGCAAGGTCTACTACGTCGCGCCGGGGAGCGGGGGGGGCGGGGGCAGCGTGGGCGTGATCGATCCGGTGACGTTCACGACGACGCGGCTGATCTCGGGCCTGAGCGCGGCGGCACAGCCGTCGGACCCCAGCGCGCGGTGCGCGACGCTCATCAACGACCCGCTCACGGGCGATCTGTTCCTGATCGGCAACGACCGGGTGACGCAGTTGAGCAACACGGGAACGCCCGGGGCCCCGGTGCTGAGTGTGAAGTCGGAGAAAGTGCTGTCGAGCGTGGTTCCGGGCGTGAGTCTGCGCGCCGGCACGCTCGACGGGCTCGGGCGCCTGATCGCGCTCTCGTCGACGGGCCACGTCGTGCTCATCGACTACGCGGCCTCGGGCCTGGTCGGACAGGGGAGCAACGCCGTGACGGTCGCGGCCTTCGACGGCGCGGCGAACAACATTGTGCCCCTGAGCGGCGCGGGGGCGCTCAAGACCGGCGAGAAGGTCTGGGACAACGGCGTGTTCGATCAGCGGAACGGGCAGTTGTCGCTGTCGAGCCCGACGACGGGCGAGTCACGCACGGGCGACGACTTCGCGCTCGACGCGGGGGGCGTGTACCGGATCGACCGGCTGCGCGCGACGATGTTCTCGAACGCGGCGCGGCCGAAGGCCAAGATCGAGTTGTACGAAGACTGCAACGGACGGCCGGGATCGCTCATCCGGAGTTACGACGCGACGGTGACGCCGATCGGCACGGCGTTCACCGGCTTCACGCTGTACGACGTGAGCGCGCTGACGCCGAATCTGTACCTCGACGCGGGCGCGGGCGGGCGCACGTTCTGGATCGTGCCGGTGGGGGTGGGCGAGGCGGGCGGGAACGAGCAGTGGTTCTTCGCCACGTCCCGCATGCAGGACGTGCTGGGCGCGCCCGGGGCGTTCCTGGCGCCGGGCCTGGGCTACGGGCAGTGGACCAGCGTCGCGAGCCTGCCGTGCGGGTGCACGGACTTTGCGTTCCGGGTCGAGGGGCGGCGGTGCGAGACGTTCACCGGCAACGCGCAGGCGCTGCAGCCGACGACGCCGACGCGCGTGGGCGTGCCGGTGCTCGAGAGCGCGCTGGCTTCGAGCCTGCGTGCGGCGGACGACCTGGTCGTCAAGCCCTTCTCGGAACTGCTGGTGTGCTATCTCTCCGCGATCGTGTACACCAACTGCGACCCGGTGCTGGGCGACTTCGATCTGTACGACGAGCAGTGCGCGTTCCCCACCGGGGAGCCGATCTACTCCGCGCCCTTCTCGCGCGTCACGGACCTGGGCTCGACGATCACGTACGACGGCAGGACGCTCAAGGCGTACAGGGTCGAGGCGTTCGACCTGGCGTGGGTCCTGCCGGGTGGGAAGAGTTACGCGATCGGCGTGGGGCTCATGGGTTCCGGGTCGCTCAACCAGCGCGGGCTGTGGGCGTTCGCGGACGACTGCGCGTCGCCGGGTTGCGGCGTGCGCCTGAGCGAGGCCGCGGTGCGGGTCCCGACGGCGCCGGCGTACCCCGGGGGGCCGCTCCCGCCGCCGACGTGGACGGGCGTGTCGAACACGGCGTATTCCGGCGGCGTGAAGCGCGACATGGCGCTCGTTGTCGCCGGCACGCGCTTCAGCCGCGGGTGTGCTGACGGGAGCGCCGGCGGGGGCGGCCAGACGCCCGCGTGCATCGCGGACATCGACGGCTCGGGATCGGTCAATGTCGCGGACTTGTTCCTGTTCCTCGACGCGTGGTTCGCGGGCTGCCCGTAAGGAGTGGGGACGTGCGGGAACGCGTGCCGTGTCAAGATTCCGTCAAGACGATGACGCTGTAGGCTTTGCGTGGTTCACTCCACGATCGCCCGGCGCGAGGATCGTCATGCGTCTGTGCCTGTTCACCGACACGCTCAATGATATCAACGGCGTGTCGCGCTTCATCCGCAATGTCGGGCACCAGGCGGCGCTTGCGGGCCTCGAGATGCACCTGGTCACGTCGACGCGCTTCGAACCGCCCGCGTCGTTCTCGAAGTCCGAGCCGTACATCCACAACCCGCGACCGCGGTACGCGCGGGCGATGCCGGGCTATCCGCAGCTGGAGATCGTCGTCCCGCCGCGGCGGGCGCTGCTGTCGCTGGCCAAACGGCTGAGGCCCGACGTGATTCACGTCTCGACGCCGGGGCCGGTGGGGATGGTGGGGCGTGCGGCGGCCAAGGCGCTGGGCGTTCCGATGCTCGGCACGTACCACACGGACTTCCCGGCGTACATCGATCACCTTTTCGGCGACGCGACGTTCACGCTCATGACCTCCGGCGCGATGCGGCGGTTCTATCGCCCG
The DNA here is from genome assembly GCA_937871415.1 of uncultured Phycisphaerales bacterium. Taxonomy (GTDB): domain Bacteria; phylum Planctomycetota; class Phycisphaerae; order Phycisphaerales; family UBA1924; genus JAHBK01. The sequence continues at coordinate 5,481 of CALMQD010000035.1, forward strand.
TTCGCGCGGCTGTTCACGCGCTCGGCGGACTACGGCGAGGCGCTCGTGCGGATGGGGTTCCCGCGCGGGCACATCATCCGGCTTCGCCCGGGGATCGACACGGACGCGTTCTCGACGCGGTTCGCGGCGGGCGAAGAGGGCGCGCGGCGCGCGTTCTGGAGCGCATACCCGGGCGCGGCGCCGCGGGGAGATGGCGGGCGAGTGATCGTGCGGGCGATCTTCGTCGGGCGCGTGAGCGTCGAGAAGAACCTGCCGCTGGTCACGCGCATCTGGCCGCGGGTGCGGGAGATCGCGCTGGCCAGGGGCTTCGACGCGCGGCTGCTGGTCGTGGGCGATGGGCCGTACCGCGCGACAATGGAGCACGCGCTCGCGTCGCACGGCGGAGTGTTCCTGGGCTTCAAGCACGGCGAGGAACTCTCGCGCCTGTACGCCAACAGCGACTTGTTCCTGTTCCCGTCAACGACGGACACGCTCGGCCAGGTCGTGATGGAGGCGCAGTGCACGGGCTTGCCGGTGGTCGTGACGGACCAGGGCGGCCCGAGCGAGGTGGTGGACGACGGGGCGACCGGGCTCGTGCTGCCGGTGGGCGGGCACGCGAGCGAGCAGCGGTGGGTGCGGGAAGTCGCGGACCTGATCGCGGATCCGGCGAGGCGCAGAGCGATGGGCGCGAGCGCGGCGAAGAAGATCGAACCGATGAGCATCCGCGCATCGTTTGAGCACTTCTGGGCCGAGCACGAACGGGTGGTGCTCGGGTTGAATCCAGCGGAGGCGAGGGCCTGATGGCGCGCCCGCACGCTGGCTGACAACATGTTCGGAATCCGGACCGGGCGGGGGAAAGGTGGCGCCGGCGCTGACGAGGCGCTCACGCCGCGACGCGGCCGGCGCTCAATCGCAGTCCGACGCGGAAGTGCTCGCCGTCGGTGTCGGGGTTGCAGCGGACGGCGACCGCTCCGGCCCAGGGGACGCGTGAGCCGGGCGGGCAGAGCATGACGGTCATGCCCGGTTCGATGTGCGTGGTCGTGCGGACGCCCAGGCCCGCGGCGGAGCGATCAACGACCTCGAGATGGGCGATCCCGAAACGCGAGCCGTGGTCGGAGTAGGTGGCGACCAGCCGGGTGGTGGGTTCGTCGGCCTGGACCGGCAAGCGCTCCTCGCGCCGGCGTTCGAACCTGAAGGGGCGGTGGGCGCGATCATCCTCGATGGCCGCGACGAGCACCTGGCGGGCGCGGGTGTGAGCGTCGCGGAACCGGCGGGGCGAGGGGCTCTGGGCGTTGCCGGGGCGCTGGGCCGGTCGCGCGGCGTCGGCCTCGGCGGCGCGTTTCGATCGCGGCGCCGGGATCGGCGTGCTGAGCGCCTTGGCGCCCGGGACCCGCGCGGCGCGGGCGGCGGCGGCGGGAGAAGCGGGAGATCGGGAGGAGCGGGTTGGCCGGCTCATGCCCAACGGATCGACGCCCGAGAAGCGGCGCTGAACGCTCCGCGCGTGACGCGTGGGAAACACCGCGCGTCTGCGACCCCTGCGCGCCCTGCAACTGTTGCGAGTGTTGCGCGCGTGGCGACGGTTCTGCGCATGAAGCGGGGTGCGACGGTGGAAGCGCGATTGAGGCTCGCGCCGCCTGTGCGCGGCGCAACGGCTGGTCCGGTTGGACGCACGCCGCTGGTTGAGCGGATCGCGTCGGGCGTGAGGGCTGACGCGTGGCGGCGCTGGTTCCGGGGGAAGCGCGGGCGCGCTGGTGCGCGGGAACGGCGGGCGGCGGCGCGATAACGGCGGGGGAAGCGGGGCGCCGGGCGCGGATAACGGGATCGACGCTGTTATCTCTTGCCGGCACGGGAGATCGGCGGCAGAGTCGCGGCGCGGTCGCGGAGCGTGCCGAGCAACTGGGCCCACACCTCGTCGGGGCCGCGGGCGGCGTCGACGACCGCATAACGCCCCGGGTCGCTCTTGGCGAGCGCGAGGTAACCCTCGCGGACCTTGGAGTGGAAGGCGGCGCCCTTGGCCTCCATGCGGTCCAGCAGGAGCCCCATCCGCTTGGCGGCGGCGTGGTGGTCGAGGTCGAAGATCACGACCAGGTCGGGCTGGAGGTTGCGCGTGGCGACGCGGGCGACGGCGGAGATATCGGAGGCGGGCAATCCCCCGGCGGCGCCCTGGTAGGCCAGGGTTGAAGCGACGAAGCGGTCGGCGAGGACGAGTTCGCCGCGTTTGAGCGCGGGGAGCACGACGTGCTCGACGAGTTCGGCGCGAGAGGCCATGTAGAGCAGCATCTCGCAGCGCACGCTCATGCCGACACTGTCGTGGGCGGTGATCGCGGGCGTCGCGGCAGAGGCGTCGGGGCCGGTGCCGGGCGCGGCGCCGGGTTCGGCACGGGGACCGACCGCGGGCACGGCCCGGAGTTCGCTCTCGTTGAACGGGCGCAGCAGGACGTCGCGGATGCGTTCGCCCACCGGTGTGCCGCCGGGCTCGCGGACTTCGGTCGTCGGCACGTGGGCCGAGCGGAGCGCCTCGGCGAGGCGACGGAACTGGGTGCTCTTGCCCGAGCCGTCGGGGCCTTCGAAGACGATGAAGCGTCCGGCGTAGGAGCGCAGGAACGAAACGTCCTCGGCCTTCAAGCCCGCGGTCTGGGCCGTCTGGGCCGTCTGGGCCGCCGGGGCGGCGCTGCGGGTTGTCGATGGGCTTCGTTGCGGCGTCACAGCGCTCACCTGACGGCGTGTCCTTGTGTGCACCCGGGCCCGCGCCGCGGGAGCGACTCCAGCGTACGCACAAATCCGGCCCTCGCACGTCGCGGGCCGGATGATTACTCCGGTGTGAATCGCGTGACGCCGCGGTTCAGCGGGAGACCCTGGGCGCGCCCTGTTCGGGCGAGACAGCGCCGGGGGGCAGCCGCGTGGAAGCGACGGAGGCCGCGCCGGCGCCGTTGGCCGGGATGGCGGGCGCGTTCACACCGACGCCCGGGGTCGTCGCGGGGTTGATGGCGTCGCCCGAACCGGGGCGCAGGGTTCCTGCGGGGAGGGCGGCGGAAGTGCTCGGGGGCTGCGGTCGGGCGGTGGGCCCGGTGGGGTAGGCGATGCGCCCGTGGTAGATCGAGGCGAGGGCCTTGCTGACGGCCTCGACGATGATATTGAGTTCGCGGAGTGTCAGGTCGCAGTCGTCGAACTGCCCGTCCATGAGGCGCTTGTTGGCGATGGCGCGGACCGTGGCGTCGATGCGCGCCGGGGTGGGGTCGGCCATGGCGCGCGACGCGCTCTCGACGGCGTCGCAGAGCATGATGATCGCGGCCTCTTTGATGCGGGGCTTGGGGCCGGGGTAGCGGTACTCGATCTCGCTGGGGCCGCCGGGCGCGCCCACCGTCCCGCCGCCCCCGGAACCGGAGAAGTCCATCGGTGAGAGGCCGGCGATGAGGGCCTCGCGCTCGGCCTGCTTGCGGGCGCGGTGGTAGAAGTACTCGACGAGCGTGGTGCCGTGGTGGCTCTCGATGAAGTGCCAGAGCGGGCGCGGGAGGTTGAACTCGCGCGCAAGCTCCATGCCGTCCTTCACGTGCCCGACGATGATGAGCAGGCTCATCGCGGGGCTGAGTTTGTCGTGCTTGTTGATGCCGGGCGACTGGTTCTCCACGAAGTAGTCGGGCTTGTTCATCTTCCCGATGTCGTGGTAGAGCGCCCCGACGTAGGTGAGCAGCGAGTCGGCGCCGATGGCGTCGGCCGCGGCCTCGGCGAGGCTCGCGAGGTTGAGTGAATGGTTGTACGTGCCGGGTGCGCGCTGCTGGAGCATCCGCAGGAGCGGGTTCTTGGGGTCGCGCAGCTCGGCGAGCGTCATGCCGGTGGTGATGTCGAACCAGCGCTCGATGCTCGGGAGGAGGAAGAGCACGACGGCGGCGACGAGCGGCCCGGCGAAGCCCGCGAAGCCCGCGTCGCGGGCGACCTGCAGAAACGCGCGATCGCTCAGGGCCTGCTCGACGGCGCCGGCGAAGTCCGGCGCGCCGGCCCGGGTGCTGAGCGGGATGGTCATGATCCCGACCAGCGCCGTCGCGCCGGCCAGGCCCAGGCCCGAGACCAGGCCGGTGCGGATGAGCGTGTCGCGGTCGCGGACCTCGCGCAGGCACCACATGGCCGAGCCGACGCCGGTGACGAGCACGGCGAAGACGCCGGCGCCGGCGTCGAGCCCGATGCAGACCAGCACGCCGTGCAGGGCCCCCAGGGCCAGCGCCGCGCGCCGGTCGTAGGCGATGGCCAGGACGATCGCGACCAGGAGCGTCGGGGCGACGCTGGTGAGCGCGATCACACCGGGCTGCGTGGCGCTGGTCCACCACGCGACGATGGCGGCGGCGGCGGAGAGCATCGCGAGCACGGCGGTGCGCGTGCCGCTCCTGCCCAGGCGGGGGCTGAAGACGCTCGTGTACCCGGCCATCGCCAGCGCCACCAGCGCGACGACGCCGACGACCGAGAGGTCGCCCAGGCGCCGGACCCACCATGCGCTCGCGGCCCGGTCGGCCTGCTCGGCCTTCAGGTAGGTCTCCAGTTGCGACGCCGTGAGCACATCGCCACGCCGGTAGATCACCGACCGGTCCGGGTAGGTGATCATGACCGGGGAGACGGCGGCGGCGCGCTGGTTCTGGCTGGTGGTGGTGGCGGCGGCGTCGAAGACGTACGTGGCGCGGGGCTGCTGCGTCGTCCGCTGCGTCACGAGCGCCAGGCCCGCGCCGCGGAAGCCCGCCGACGCCGCGAGCGACTCGACCTCGTGGCTCAGGTCCTGTGACTCGATGCTCCGCACGTTGCGGGAGGGGACGAGCACGGCTTCGCGCCCCTCGGCGCGCAGCTCCACGGACTCGTTCACCGCCGTGACCTCGACCTGGTAGGTCTGCTGGTCGACGAACGGGTTGCGCTCCAGCAGGCGGCGGAAGGCGAGCGTGTGGTCGAGCCACGCGCTCTTCTGCGCCGGGTCGACCAGTTCGGCCTTGACGGCGGCGACCAGGTCAGAGGTGAGCTTGAACCGTTCGCGCAGCTGCGGGTCGATGTCCTCGAGTTTCTGCACGTCGGCCAGGGCCTGCGGCACGCCGCCGATCGAGTTGATGAGCTCGTCGATGACGCCGGCGGCTTCCTGGTAGATGCGCGGCGCGCGCTGGCGCTCGGCGGCGCGGAGTTGCTCGGTCGCCAGCGAGTCCTCGACCTCGAACTGCGTCCGCACCGTCCGGGTCGAGTCGACGATCCGGTCGACGGCGAGCATCGGCTGCTGGCGGGCCCACACCGCCGCGACCCCGACGATGGCCGTGAACGCGGTCCAGATGACGAGGGAGAGGACGAAGGCGCGGGTGCGGATCAGGCGCGGCCAGACGCTCGTGCGCGCACTGATCGCCCGCCGGAGTTCCCCGGTCCGGGCAGTCGTCGGTGTTCGGCCGTTCTCACGCGCCATCCAAGTCCCTCGATCCCCCTGCTCGCTCCGAGAGAACCCGAGTCGTGCTCATTGCCCATCTCCCCCGGTCCCGCCGCGCCCTCCATGGATTCATGCGTCCGGCCATTGGGCGCTGCGCGGGGTTGGGCCGGGCTGATCCCCAGCGGCTCTGCGCACACCGGTATTGTCGCAGGTTCAACCCGTCGATGCTTCCCGATCACGTCCCAGATCCGCGTATTTCCACTTATTGAGGGGATATTCTCGGGCTCCAAACCTGAGAATTGGCGGTTTTCAGCCGCTCGTTGCTCCGGATTGGGGTAGGACCCGGTGGAGCCATCGACCAAATCCCGCAACCGGGAAAGTCCGGACGCCCCAGTCTTGATCGTTATTTGTTTGGAGCGCTTCGGCCGAGTGGGTGCGTTGGGCAGGAGCGGGCACCGTTCAAACGGGCAGTTCACCCAGCCCAGTCAGGCCTAGCGGCTCGCGGGCGAAGAAGGCCTCGGCCGAGCGTGTGCCGATGCGCGAACCCAGGAACTGGTTCATGGACGCGATCCAGCCGGGAACGTGCGCGTTCTTGTCGTTGGCGACAAACTGCGAGTGGTAAGCGAGGATCGATCGCTGCTTGGCGTCCTCGAAACCGGTGATGTCGAGCAGGAAACTGGGGGTGGGGACGATGCGCAGGTGCGTCGCGAAGTAGTAGAAGACCCACTTCGGATAGATCGGCGGCTGTCCCTGGTCGCCGGGCATCGGCAGCCCGGTGAGTTTGGCGTCGAAGCGGGCGTCTTCAACGATGCGGGTCACCGCGAGGTGGTCGGGGTGCGCATCCTCAAAGTACGGCAGGAAGATCACCTGCGCCTGGGTGCGCCGGATGACGCCCGCGGCCAGGTGCCGGGCCTCGAGCGTGTGCTGAACAAAGCGGTTCTTCAGGCCGAGTTGGATGCGCTCAACGGCGAAGGTGCCGGGATGTCCGGGTCCGGGCGAGAGCAGCTTCGCGGCTTCCTGAGCCTCTTTGGCGCGGGTGACCGGATCGCCCTTGGGCGTGGGCTCGCCGTCGGTCATGTCGAGGAGTGTGACGCGGTGGCCCTGGGCCGCGAGGCGCGCGATCGTGCCGCCCATGCCGAGTTCCTGGTCATCGGGGTGCGGCCCGACGACGAGGATGGAGAGAGCGCGCGGTGTCGGCAGTGAAGCGGAGGCAGGGGGGGTCACTGTTCGCGTCCGATGGAGACCAGGCCGTAGAGCGAGCCGTCGGTTTCGTACTCGACGACGGAGATCTGGTCGGGTTTGTCGGTGGCGAAGAAGCCGCCGGCGCGGAACGACTCGCCGTAGCGGTCCTTGAACCCATCGAGCGCGAGGGTGAGCGACTGCGCGACGTCGAGACCGTCGAGGTCGCGCGCGAACCAGCGGTTGATCCAGAGTTTGCCGGGTCCGAGCGCGCGGGCGGTCGTGTTGGTCAACCGGATGGAGGTGCCTTCGCGCTGCACCTGGATGTCGAGGATGTGGGGTGCGCGCCCGGTGAGCGGGTCGGGCCTGGCGCCCGGGTCGCGCTGGTCGGCGAGGGACTGGGGATAGACGGGGCCGTTGGCGTCCACGCGGGAGGAAGCGCTGTGGCAGCCGCCCAGCGCGCTGAGCGTCATCAGCGCGGCGACGGTCAAGGCGGCGGAAGTGCACGGAAGGGTTCGGGGCATGGCGGACTCCGAGCGGCGGCGGGCGCCGAAGCCACAGGGTACGCGAGAATGCCGGGCGCTGGTGTCGGCCGCCGCGGGCCGGGGCGCCCGGCGCGAGTAGAGTCTGATCCCCGTGAACGCGCTGAACAACAACGCGACGCCCCCGACCCCGGCCATCGCGCCGGGGGCCGAGGAGATTGACGTCCGGCGCGCGGCCGCGGCCCTGGCGGCGCGCTTCCCGGGCGGGATCGACCCGCGAGTGCGGGCGGTCGTGCCGGGGTTCGATGCGCCGTTCTTCCAGGCGGGGCTCGCGGGGTATTCGGACGCGGCGATGCGCCTGATTGCGCGCCGGAACGGCTGCCCGTTCTGCGTGACCGAGGCGCTCCTGGACCGCACGCTGCTCGCGGGCGGGCGCGGGTTCGCGAAGGCGGACCTGGGCGAGTTGCACGACAACGTGCCGGGCGGCGAGGACGACCACCCGCTGGCGTGCCAGATCATGGGCTCGAGTCCGCGCGAGATGGCCGCGGCGGCGCTGAAGGTGGCCGAGCAGGGCGTGCGGGGCGACCGGCACTACCGGCAGATGGCCTACAGCGGGATGAGCGAGGACGAGAAGCGCGAGGTGGAGGCGGTGCACCTGCGCTTGCCGGGCGGCTCCCAGGTCGGGCGCGTGAAGGTGGACGACGCAGAGTTCGACCCGACCGAGGGGTGCGCGGTCGACGGGGGCGAGGAGTGGGATTGCACGCCGGTGGAGTTGGAGGAGCCGGGGCCGGACTTTCCGGCAACGGCCGGCGCACAGGAACTGGGGGGAGGATGCCGCGGCGCCGCGGCGACGATGACCTTCGAGGTGATCGACGTGAACCTGGCGTGCCCCGTGAAGAAGGTGCGGAGCAAGGCGCGCGGCGGGCACTGGCTGGCGGAGCCCGACGGGGCGATCGAGATCCTCGAGGCGGTGCGCGAGGCGGTGCCCGCGCACGTGCCGTGCACGGTGAAGATGCGGCGCAGTTACGACGACACGCCGGAGATGGCGGCGAACTTCGAGCGGATCTTCGAGGCCGCGATGAGCATCGGGTACGCCTGGGCGACGGTGCACGCGCGGACGGTGGAGCAGAAGTACATCGGGCCGTCGCGCTGGACGTTCCTGCGTGAACTGGTGCGGCGCTTCCCCGACGCGATCGTGTTCGGCTCGGGGGACGTGTGGGAGGTGGGCGATATCTTCCGCATGATCGAGTACACGGGGGTGGCGGGCGTGTCGGTCGCTCGTGGGTGCATCGGCAATCCGTGGATCTTCCGGCAGGCGCGACAGATGCTGGCGGGAGAGTCGCCGACGGCGCCGTCGCTCGACGAGCAGCGCCGGGTGCTGGAGGATCACTACCGCCTGCTGCTGCGCGTGACCGGGGGCCGGGGGCGGGAGGACCACCCGAAGGTGCAGTCGATCGTCGGCAAGCAGATGCGGAAGTTCGGCATCCGGTTCGCGGTGCACCACCCGGATGCGGAGACGGTGCGCAAGCGGTTCATCGCGGTGAACTCGATCGACGACTGGATGGGCGTGCTGGGCGCGTGCTACGCGGGGTAGGCGTCGATGAGCGAACGGCGCGCGCCGGCGCGGGTTTTCGACCCGCGGGGCTGACGGGGTGCGGCGGCTGGCGCGTACAGTCGTAGTGCGCAAACCACAACGCGCGGCACCCGCAGACCCGGAACGTGAGCGACCCGAACACGACAACCTCCGCAGACGTCGCGCCGGGTGACGGACCGGCGCCGGGCTCCGCCGCGACCGAGGCGGGCGGGCCGATGCCCGCCGGACCGGGCTGGATCCGAGCCGGCGGCGACTCAGCTGGCAGCTCAGCCCCAGCGGAGCAGGGCCGAGGCCCAGGTGAAGCCGGACCCGAAGGCCGTCAGCGAGACCAGCTGGCCCGGGGCGAGGCGACCCGCCCGGGAG
>CALMQD010000036.1 GCA_937871415.1 uncultured Phycisphaerales bacterium
GGGGTCGAAGCCTTGGACCGCCACGTCGAATCTCCTCTTGTTGCCCGGCGCGGGTGGGTGGGGGGGGCGCCGGCGTTTGGAATCCCGTCTCACGTGTTCCCGGCGGCGCCCGGCGCGACCTTGCGGTAGCAGAAACCCTGCGGGATCGGCATCTGCTCGAACGGCACGTCGAGCCCGCGCAGCGACTCGGAGTGCCCGATGAAGAGCGTCCCGTCGGGGCGCAGCTGGTCGGCGAACATGGTCGCGACCTGCGTCTTCATCGCGTTGTCGAAGTAGATCAGGACGTTGCGGCAGAAGATCACGTCCCACTGCCCGTGCCGCTTGGCCGCTAGGCGGTCCTTGAGGTTGAGCACCTCGAAGCTGACCATCTGGCGCACCTGGGGGTCGAGTTCCCAGAAGGCGCCGTTCTGCTTGAAGTACCGCTGCTTCATGAGCGGCGGGGTGGTTCGCAGGGCGTAGTCGGTGTAGCGCCCCGAGAGCGCGGTCGACAGCGCGAGCTCGCTGATGTCCGTGCCGAGGATCTCGATGCGCCAGTCCATCAGGCGCACCCCCAGCGAGCGGTGGATCTGGATCGCCAGCGTGAAGGGCTCCTCGCCCGACGAGCACGCCGCCGACCAGATCCGCAGGCGCTTCACGGACTTGCGGGCCTCGATCAGTTCGGGCAGGATCTGGTTCTCGAAGACCGCGAGCTGCGGCTCGTTGCGGAAGAACGAGGTCTCGTTGATCGTGATCTTGTTGAACATCTCCTGGAACTCTTCCTGCTGGTACGGCCCCATGGTCAGGAACGAGATGTACTGGTCGTAGTCGTCCATCTCCAGTTCCTGGAGGCGGCGCGACAGGCGCGATTCGAGCACGTACTTCTTGGTGTCCGGGAAGTGGATACCGGAACGCTCGTAGATGATCTTGCCCAGGCGCGAGAACTGCGCGTCGGACATCGCCGCCTTCTTCCCCACGCTCAGCGCGGGGGCGGCGCCCGAAGCGCCGGGCGCCGGCGCGGGGGGGGTGGACTTGCTCGTGGTCGTGGTCAGCGCCATGGGGAGGGTCGTCTCTTGCGTGGTTGAACAGATCGAACGGCGCTGGGCGTCTCGGGGGGAGGTATGGGGACGCACCGACACGCACACGCGGGTTGCGGGTTGGAGGGGGGCTCCCGCGCCGGGCGCCGGGGGCGACGGGCGGGGGGGGAGATCCGGGAGGATCAGGCGGCGGCCGCGAGCGCCTGGCCCTCGAACAGTTTGTTCAGGTCGAGCAGGATGAGCAGCCGGTCCTCGAGCTTGCCGACGCCGGCGATGAAGTCGGAGTCGATCGAGCAGACCATCGCGGGCGCGGGCTCGACGATCGTCGAATCGATCCGCAGCACCTCGTGCACGCGGTCGACGATGAAGCCCAGCGTGCGTCCCTGCACGTCGACGACGATGATGCGGCTCTGCTCGGAGTGCTCGGCCGACGCGAGGCCGAACTTCCGGCGCAGATCCACCACCGGGATGATCTTGCCGCGGAGGTTGATGACGCCCTCGACCTCCGGCGGGCTCTGCGGCACGCGCGTGAGTTCCATCATGCGGTTGATCTCCTGCACCGCGAGGATGTCGACGCCGAACTCCTCCTCGCCGATGCCGAAGGTCACCAACTGCAACTGCGTTCCGCCGGTCTGGTGCGAGCCGATCGTCGTGCTCGTGTTCGGGGCGCCGGGGATGGTCGTGGGGTTGGACATGTCGCCTCCTGAGATGGATGGCGCGCGTGGGCGGGGCGTCGGGTCGATCCCGGCGCCAAGCCGAGCCGCGCGGACCAGCCTCCATCGACGCACGGGGGCTTCCCCTTGATGGTGGAATCGCGACACGCTCCGGGCGAGCGCGGGTTTCGACCGGATAAGTCGCACAGAGCCCTGCGCATCCCCGGGCCGGGTGGCCGGTGGGCGCGGATTCGGGAAGAAGCACCGGGGGGATCAGGGAATCGCGGGGCGCGATCGCGCCGTGAGGCCGGCGCGCTGGCGGCGGGCTCCCAGGCGCAGAGCATGCCGGCGGCTAGGAAACCGTGCGCGTCGGCTCGACGCTGCGGTTGGGAAGCAGCGCCGCGGGCACCGCGCCGAGCAGGTCGTCGGCGTAGTTGGTCGCGGCCCGGCGCTGGGTGATGGGCCCCTCGGCGTCGCCGCGCAGGAACTGACGGATGAGGCGCTGGTCCTCGTCGAGGCCCGCCGCGTCCGTTTCGCTCAGTTTGCGCAGGCGGTCGAACCATTCGCGGGAGGCGACGCGGAGCCCGCGTCCCTTGTCG
>CALMQD010000037.1 GCA_937871415.1 uncultured Phycisphaerales bacterium
GTCCGCTGGGCCGGCGCCCTGGGCGTTTACGCGGCGGTGCTGCTGATCGCGATGGTCGTGCTGCACGCGCCGGAGGATCAGGAGGAGTCGCGCCTCCGCGACCAGGCGGCGCGGGCCGAGGCCGCCGAGTCCGAGGCCCGCACGCAGCACCTGGCCATCATGCGCGACCTCGCGCTCAAGCAGCGACTGCTGCGCGCTTCCCAGACCGTCGGCGTGCACCCCGACTGGGGCATGCTGTTGCGCACCGTCACGGACCTGCGCGGCGACAAGGTCGCCCTCACCGGGATTGAACTGCGGCGCGAGGCCCGCAAGGCCCCCGCGCCCAAGCCCAGGACCGACAAGGACAAGGGCCCGGGCAAAGACGCCGGCAAGGGCGATTCGGCCGACCTGGACGCCCTGAGCGCCGACGACGAGGCGTACGCCATCACGCTCTCGGGGCTCGGCGTGACGCCGACCGACGTGCTGTCGTTCGTGCGCCGGCTGGAAGAGCAGTCGCCCCTGCGCGAGGTGGTCGTGGTCGACACGCGCTCGCAGAAAGTCGGCGCCGGCGAACTGACCTCGTTCGAACTCCGCTGCCGCCTGTCGGCGCGACAGGAGGACACGCGATGAGCGCCGGACAGATCCAACTCCCGAGCCGGCGCACCATCGACGCCATCGGCGTTGTCGCCGCGCTGGCCGTCTCCGCCGGCGGCTACATGCTCGTCGTGCAGCCGGCGATGCAGGAGACGCTGCGCCGGTCGGAACTGGCCCGCAAGGCGGAGGAGGTCCGCAAGGCTGCGGACGACGCCGCCGTTGGGCTGCGCGATGCGCAGAAGAGACTCGCCCAGGTGGAGGACCAACTCGGCGGCGTGGACGTGAAACTCGTGGCGCCGACGCGCATCAACCAGCAGATGGACGCGCTGACGATGCTGGCGCAGGAGCACCGGCTGCGCATCACCCAGCTCAGCCCCGACAGGCCCGAGCGCAACCGCTGGTTCACGGGCGTCCCGATCCGCATGTCGGGCGAGGGGACGTTCCCCGCCTGCGTTGCCTTCGTCGAGGCCGTCTCCGCGCGGCACAACGACGTCGCGGTGCGCGGGCTGCGCCTCGCGGCCCTCTCCAGCGGTCCCGGGCCCGCCCAGTCCGACGCGCCGACGCCCGAGAACGCCGACGGCACCACCCCCAAGGCGCCCCCGCAGACCCCCGCGACCTTCGACGTTGAGTTTGTGTGGTACGCGGCCCCTGACGGTCTTGCGGGCGTCGACGACGCCCCGAAGCCGTGATTTGCTGGCACGATCGGAAACCGGATCGTCTGCTTGCTCCGTGAAACTCAGCAAGCAACGCAAGGTGTACATCGCGGTTCTGGCCGTTGCGGGCGCGGCGCTGGCGTTCGACCGGTTCTCGGGCGGCGGCATGCCCGGCCCCCAGCAGGCCGAGGCTTCGTCGCTCCTGGTCTCACCGAGCGAGCGGTCGTCGTCCCCCGGCGCCGTCAGCAATGACTCGGGCGGCAAGGCCTCCGGCGGCGTCGACGGAACGCACCAGGTGATCTCGGTGGCCCAGCAGCTTGCCGCGTGGCGCGCCGGGCGGCCCGATTCGGCCTTCGCGGGCGCTCCGCGCGATGCGTTCGCCTATCCGGTCGCGCTCGAACGCGCGGTGGTGCCGGTGGTGGCGACGCCCGCGTCGGTCAGGGACGGGACCGCGACGGGATCCGGCGCACGCATCCCCGCCTTCGCGGCCCCGGCGCTCAGGCTCACGAGCATCATCAACGCATCCACCGGCTCGGCCGGGCGCTTCGAGCCGGTCGCGATGATCGACGACACGCCGTGCCGTGTCGGCGCCGTGGTGCAGGGCTGGAAGGTCGCGAGCATCACGGACCGGGGCGTAACGGTGGTCGACGCCTACGGGCGCGAGGCCAAGATCGAGTTACCGGACCCCCTCGCCAAGAACCCCCGCGCCCGCTGAGCGGGCGGAAGCCGGCGCAGCCTTATCGGATCGGCCAATCCCCGGGGACCCCGCGGAGTTTCCACTATTCCATCCGGGGAACCACGCCTGTGGCCACGAGCGCTCAACTCGTGCGGGGGATCGGGCGATGAGGGAGAGACGGCACGCGTGGGGCGCGCCGCACGGCCGGCCCGCGGCCCCTCGCCGCGTCCATGAACGAACGCAGCCACAACGCACAGCAGCAGGAGGAACGCATGTTCGTCGCCCGCAACCGCAAGCACCGGGGTTTCAGCCTGATCGAACTCGTCATCGTGGTGGTGATCATCGGGATCATCGCGGCGATCGCGATCCCGCGCATGAGCCGCGGCGCCGCCGGCGCCGGCGACTCCGCCCTGGCGTCGAACCTCGCGACGCTGCGCAAGGCGATCGAGCTCTACGCCGCCGAGCACGACGGCGCCTTCCCGACCAAGGCCGACATCGTCGATCAACTGACGAAGTTCACCGACGCCACGGGCAAGGCCAACGCCACCAAGACCAGCGAGTACATCTTCGGCCCGTACCTGCGTTCGATCCCGATGATGAACGCCGGCGCCCACAAGGGCAAGGACGAGGTGACCGACACCGCCGGCAAGGACGGCGGCTGGGTCTACAACGAGTCGACCGGCGAGATCCGCGCCGACGCCGACGCGACCGAGGCGGACGTCACGGGCAAGTTGTACACGGACTATTGATGCACGACCCGGCCGGGCCCGCGCCGGCCACGGAAACGAACCTATGAGCACACGCTCACGCCCGGCTTTGGCTCTCGCGCCTTCAAGCCGGGCGGTTCGGTTTTTGTCTCCGGCCCGACGAGGATCCGTCCGGGGCTACACGCTCCTCGAACTCGTCATTGTGCTCGCGGTCATCGGCGTCGTCGCCACCATCGGCAGCGTGCGCTACACCGGAGCGCTCACGACCTACCGCCTCGACGCCGCTGCGGCGCGCGTCAAGGCGGACCTGGACCAGGCCGCCCGGAAGGCCCGCGCAACCTCGTCGGTGGTGTACGTGCAGTTCGACGCGGCCTCGAACGTCTACCGGATCCTGACCAGCGACGAGGCGGGCAAGAACGCGCAGGGATCGACCACCGCCGCCACCGGTCCGCTCCGGGTCGACCTCGGCGCCGACCCCTACCGCGTAAAGGTCCGCAAGATCCAGTCCACGCTCGTGGGCACGGGCGTCGGATTCAACGCGTACGGGCGGCCGATGAACGGTCTGAGCGTGATGCTGTCGGCGGGCGGGCGCGAAAGGTTGGTGAGCATTGACGTCAACTCCAGTGCCGTCAGCGTGCGTTGACCCTCCGCCGGTCGTTCCCGGCCGATCACCGGCCGTCCCGCGTCGGCGCGGCAAGGCCGCGGTACGCCCGAGCGCGTTCACGCTGGTCGAGATGGTGCTCGCGATGGCGATCGCGGCGA
>CALMQD010000038.1 GCA_937871415.1 uncultured Phycisphaerales bacterium
TCGGGATCGATCCGGGCACGGCCTCCATCTTACATCCGGCACGGCGAAAAGCGTCCTGTTTTTTCGTGCGATCATGCGAGCGGCCTCGTTCGGGCGCCCGCCAGGTCACGCGCCGCCTCGCTCACGAGCGCGTCGGATCGACGATGCCCAGAATCTCCTCGAGCAGGCGCGGGTTGGCGCAGGCGATGACGCCGTCGCCCTTTCGCGGCGGGCCGCCGCGGAAGTCGGTCACCGAGCCGCCGGCCTCTTCGATGATGGCGACGAGGGGCGCCCAGTCCCAGAGGGCCATCGGCGGGTCGATCATGACATCGACGCGCCCGGTGGCGACGAGCATGTTGCCGTAGCAGTCGCTCCAGCCGCGGGTCACGTGCGAGCGCGAGGTGAGCGTCAGGAACCGGCGCTCGCCCATGAGTTCGATGAGGCTCTTGAACGAGGTCATGACGAGCGTTGCGTCGGCGAGGCGCTCGCACGCGGCGGTGCCGCAGCGCGTCCACGGGCGCGAGGCGCAGAGTTCGCCGCCGGTGGCCTTCCACCAGCAGCCCAGGCCGCGACCCGCGGCCATGACCTCGCCCAGCGCGGGGAACGCGATCACCGCGCCGGCAAACTCGCCGGTGCCGGGCGTGCGCGCCTGCTCGGCGGTGCGGACACGTTCGAGCGTGATCATCACGCCCCAGAACGGCACGCCGTGCACGAAGGAGCGCGTGCCGTCGATGGGGTCGAGGATCCAGCGGAAGGCTTCGTGTTGCGCGGAAGTACCGAGCGCCGCGGCCCAGCCGTCGGGCTCGTGGGCGCCGAGTTCCTCGCCGAGGATCGCATCGCCCGGGTAATCGCTCCGGATGAGCTCCCGCAGCGCCCCCTCGGACTCACGATCGACGCGGGTGACGACCGAGCCGTCGTGTTTGGTCTCGACGGGCGCGGTGAACGCACCGGCCCCGCCCCGCCCAAGCCCCCCGCCCTCCTGATGCCCGCCACGGAAGTTGTGGTCGAACTCGCGCAGCGCCCGCGCGCCGACGTCGGCGGCGAAAGCCAGTGCGTGGCGCAGACGGCGGCTGAGCGCATCGGTTTGTGTGAAGGGTGTGTCGGTGTCGTCGATCATCGCAGGAGCGTACGGGCGCGGGCGGCTGATCCAGCCCGGGTGCGGCGGGCGTGCCGCGGACCCCTTGAATGGGCCAGACCACCGATGAATCGTCGCCCGAGAGGAGGCTCGGCGGCGGTTTGCGGGGGCTGGCCGCCCGATAAACGTCGGCTATCCACATTGCGCCCGGAATGCCCCTTGCGGACTGCTCTCAGATCGGGCACTCTATGAACACCGAGCACACGCTGTGCTTGTGCGTTCAGGCCTGCTTGACGGTCCGTTGTCGCACGTCGCGGCGGCGGGCGCGCTCCTGACACGAGGTGAAGCATGTCCCGCATCCGCCGCGCGTTCACGCTCATCGAGATGCTGGTGGTCATCGCGATCATCGCGATCCTGGTGAGTCTGCTCTTGCCCGCGCTCAAGCACGCGCGCGAGGCGGCGCGAACGGTGCTGTGCCTGAGCAACCTCAAGCAGATCGGCGTGGCGATCACGGCGTACGCGGGGGACTACAAGCAGCAGATCTTCGAGTCGGGGGTGGACAACCCGTTCCGCTTCTGGCACTCGGGCCCGACGAACCCGACGCTCCCGATCAGCGCGAGCAACCCGGCGACGCTGGGACCGATCTGGGAGTACGTCACGAAGACGGACAACATCTTCGCGTGCCCTTCGAACAAGCGGAGGAACATCGCGAACCTGAACTCGACGGGGACCGAGGCGGAGTGGAACACGCCGGACCGGCAGTCGCAGAAGGCGCTGTTCAACCAGTTCCTCACGGCGCGTTCGTTCAACTTCGATTACACGATGGTGACGGGCGCCTCGGGCGCGCGGATCGACACGCCGCGGATCTTCGCGATGGACCGCGGGTGCCGGACGCTGACGGGCACGGCGAACCGGCCCACGCAGCCCTCGCCGGCGAACATCCAGATCCTGCGCTCGCTCCCGGTCTTCTTCGAAGAGGACACGATGTTCCACAACTCGCCCAGCCCGGACGGCATGTACAGCAACTGGGACGAGGTGGCGCGCCGTCACGGCAAGGACGGGCACGTGGTGTACCTGACCGGCGACGTGGAGGCCTTCAAGGGCCCGCGCGGCCCGCGCGCCGACACCCAGTCGGACGTCGGCGAGTTCACGGGCAACGACCTGTGGGTGCAGGGGTTCGGTGGGCGGTGGTACCAGGTCGCGCCGTCGTGGCCCATCAACGCCCGGCTCTTCGGCTGGATCAACAACCCCAAGTAAGGGCCGCGGGCGGTCGTCTGGGCGCACGTCTCACGGCGTCGGGCGGTAGCGCTGCGCGATGGGCATGCGCCGACCCGAGCCGAACGCGACGCCGGTCACCTTGAGCCCGACCGCCGCCTGCTTGCGCTTGAACTCGGCGGTGTCGATCATGCGGACCACGCGCGCGACCGTGGAGGAAAGGTCGGTCGGCGTCGCGCCGGTGGTTGACGGCGCGCCGCGCGGGAAACCCTCGGCGCTGAGCCGCTCGACAATGGCGCGCGGCGACAAGCGCGCCTCGACGTAGCACTCGATGATGCGGTCGAGCAGGTCGTAGGGCGGGAGCGAGTCCTGGTCGACCTGGTTGGGGCGCAGTTCCGCCGAGGGAGGCTTGGTGATGGACGCTTCCGGGATGGGCGGGCGGTCGAGCGTTCGCCCCGGCGCGGTCTCGATGCCGAGCCTCGCCGGGTGGGCGTTCATCCAGCTCGCGAGGCGGTAGACCCACTGCTTGCTCACGTCGCTGAGCACGGCGAGCCCGCCGTTCATGTCGCCGTAGAGCGTGCAGTAGCCCACCGCCAGTTCGCTTTTGTTGCCGGTGGTGAGCAGCAGGCGGTCGAGTTTGTTGGAGAGCGCCATGAGCAGCGTGCCGCGCACGCGTGACTGCAGGTTCTCCTCGGCGAGGCCGAAGGCCTCCTTCCCGGCGGCGGCGAAGACGGGGTGGAGCGCGCCGTTGAGCGCTTGGACGCCGGGCTCGATGGGGATGACCTCGAACGGCACGCCGAGGTTGGCCGCGAGCGCCCGCGCATCGGTGATCGAGCCCTCGGACGAGAACCTCGACGGGAGGCCGACGCCCAGGACTTGGGCCGGACCGAGGGCCGCGGCGGCGAGGACGCCGGTCACGGCGGAGTCGATGCCGCCCGAAAGCCCGAGCACGACCTTGGAGAAACCGGTCTTGCGGCAGTAGTCGCGGACGCCCATCGCCAGCGCGCGGAAGAGCAGCTCCTCGGGCGGAGCGGCGAGGAGCGGATCGGTCGGCGGCAGGGCGGGCAGAGCGGCGGGCGGGACGTCGATCACGACGACGGCTTCTTCGAAGCCCGGGCC
>CALMQD010000039.1 GCA_937871415.1 uncultured Phycisphaerales bacterium
TCCGAGTCTTCGAGGACAGAGAGGGTGGCCTTGTGCCTTCGCGCCTTCCCTTCTCTCCCGCCCCAAGGAGTGGGAGAAATGTCGGGCGCAGCCCGACCGAGCGGGCGCTTTCCCTCTGGCAATCCG
The DNA here is from genome assembly GCA_937871415.1 of uncultured Phycisphaerales bacterium. Lineage (GTDB taxonomy): Bacteria > Planctomycetota > Phycisphaerae > Phycisphaerales > UBA1924 > JAHBK01. The sequence goes on from CALMQD010000039.1 coordinate 127, forward strand.
TGCCACCGAGTGAGGCCGTCGCGGCCTCTCTCGGTGCCGCCTTCAGGCCTTGGCCCTCTCTCCCCTCACCCACTTCTCCAGATCGGCCGCGATCTCCGCGGGCTTCATACCTGCACGCCCCGGCTCTCCGTAATCGCGCACGCCCATCACCTCGACAACGCTCCGCGACGGGCGCCAGAGCGAGCCCCACGCCGTCGCGCACGAGGGCGTCCCGATGATCCGCACCGCCAGCACGGGCGCGCCCGACTTGCGCACCAGCAGCCCCACGCCCGGCGCAAACGGCTTGCGGTCCTCGCCCTGCGCGCCGGCGCGTTCGATCCGCCCCTGCGGGAAGATCCCCAGCACGCCGCCCTCTTCCAGATGCCGCAGCCCCTCGCGCAGCGCTCCCGCGTCACCCCGTGCGCTCGCCCGATCGACCCCGATGATCCCCACCCACGCCCACAGGTCCTTCAGCAACGGGTGCATCATGTCCGCCCCCATCATCCAACGCACCTCGAACGGGCACGCGCACTGCACCAGCACCGGGTCGATCCCCGCCGTGTGGTTCGCGATCACAATCAGCGCTCGCCGACTCCCCTCGCCGAACTTCACGGGCGGGTGAACGTCCGCGCGCCCCTCCACCCGCAGCCCGTGCACCGCCCGCGCATACACCCGCAGCACCCCCATGAACACCCCCGCCAGCGCATCCCCCGGGCGCGGATTGCGTTTCTCCAGCCGCGCGCACATCCACGCCCACAACGCCCACACAGCCACGAACTCGAAGAGCCATGAAATCGCCGACACCTCGCCCATCGCGTCGATGGTAGCGGAAGGTCTAGCCTTCCTCATGGCCGACCTCTGGGCCCAGCGTCGTCAGGAACGCCTCAAGGCCAACGAGCCCCTCGCCGTCCGCATGCGCCCCCGGTCCCTCGACGAGATCGCCGGCCAGCAGCACATCCTCGGCCAGGGCAAACTCCTCCGGCGCATGCTCGCCGCCGACCGCCTCACCTCCCTCATCCTCCACGGCCCCCCCGGCACCGGCAAAACCACGCTCGCCGAGGTCATCGCCCTCGCCGCCAACCGCCACTTCGAGCGCGAGAACGCCGCCGGCGTCGGCGTCGCGCGCATCCGCGAGATCATCGAGCAGGCCAAGGCCCGCCTCATCGACTCCAACCGCAAAACCGTCCTCTTCCTCGACGAGATCCACCGTTTCACCAAGGCCCAGCAGGACGTGCTCCTCAGCGACGTCGAACGCGGCGTCATCACCCTCATCGGCGCGACCACCGAGAACCCGCTCTTCGCCGTCAACTCCGCCCTCGTCTCGCGCTCCACGCTCCTCCGACTCGAGCCCGTCCCCGTCGACGCCGTCGTCGACGTCCTCAAACGCGCCATCGCCGACCCCGACCGCGGCTACGGCAAACTCAACCTCCTCGTCGACGACGACGCGCTCCGCCTCTGGGCCGTCAAGTCCGACGGCGACGTCCGCCGCGCCCTCACCGCGCTCGAAGTCGCCGTCCTCAGTTCCGCGCCGGCCTCTCCGCCCGAATCCGACGCCCCCGGCCCTGTCCACGTCACCCTCGCCACCGCCGAGGAGTCCATCCAGCAGAAGGCCACCGTCTACGACGCATCCGGCGATCAGCACTACGACGCCATCAGCGCCATGATCAAGAGCGTCCGCGGCAGCGACCCCGACGCCGCGCTCTACTGGATGGCCTACATGCTCGAAGCCGGCGAAGACCCGCGCTTCATCGCCCGCCGCCTCGCCATCCTCGCCAGCGAGGACATCGGCAACGCCGACCCGCGCGCCATCCTCGTCGCCGCCGCCGCGTGGCAGATGGTCGAACGCGTCGGCATGCCCGAGTGCCGCATCACTCTTGCCCAGTGCGCCGTCTACCTCGCCCTCGCCCCCAAGAGCAACGCCAGTTACCTCGCCATCGACGCCGCGCTCACCGACGTCCGCGAAGGACGCACCATCCCCGTCCCCGTCCACGTGAAGGACACCAACGTCAAAAAGGCCGCACGCATGAGCGACAGCGACCCCGCCCAGTCCGGCGCGGCCTACGCCTACGCACACTCCGACGGAATCCCCACCTCCCCCGGCGGCGTCGGCGTCGTCGGTACCCAGGACTACCTCGGCGTTCCCAAGTCCTATTACAACCCCACCGCGCACGGCTTCGAGAACACCCTCCGCCTCCGTCTCGACGAGGTCAAACGCATCCGCTCCGGCGATCCCCCTCCTCCACCCCTCCCCCCAAACACGCCCGCCTCCCCGGACTCTCCCTCCCATTCCACCCCGCCCGGGAACGCCCCGCGCCCCGCCGGCGAAGAGTGATAGACCAGCATTCGACCTTTCCTCCTCACCGCTCACTCCTCTCCGCTCACGCCCTCTCAGTACACTCCACACATGACCGCCGACCCGCTCCATCCATTCGTCGCCTCCCAGCGGCAGCGGTCCCTCATCCTCCGCCTCACGCGCTTCGGTTTCTTCATCGCCATCGTCACCGTCGCCCTCGTCACCCTCTTCAACGAGGCCGGCCCGCCGGGCACCGAGACCGGCATCTCCCTCGAAGTCCCCTGGTGGCTCCCCGTCGCCATCGCGCTGGGCATCTTCCTCGTCGCCATCGGCATCGACTTCCTCACCCCCAACAAGAAGATCGCCACCATCTCCGGCGTCTTCCTCGGGCTCTTCGCCGGCCTGCTCGCCGCCGTCGCCATGTCCCTCGTCATCGACCTCGTCCTCAACGCCTGGCTCCCCGGCAACATCCTCACGCAGTTCAAGGCCTTCTCCGGCCTCATCAAACTCTTCCTCGGCATCGCCCTCTGCTACCTCGGCATCGTCACCGTCCTCCAGACCCAGGACGACTTTCGACTCGTCATCCCCTACGTCGAGTTCGCCAAGCAGATCCGCGGCGTCAAGCCACTCCTCCTCGACACCTCCGCCCTCATCGACGGACGCATCGTCGACCTCGCCTCCACCGGCCTCCTCCAGAGCCCCATCGTCATCCCGCGATTCGTCATCGCCGAGATGCAGACCCTCGCCGACTCCCAGGACAAACTCAAACGCGCCCGCGGGCGCCGCGGCCTCGACGCCGTCGGTCGCCTCCAGCGCACCGGACGCGTCGACGTCACCATCGAGGACGTCGCCCCCGCCATGGTCGGCGTCGACCAGGCCCTCGTCGACCTCGCTCAGCAACTCTCCGCCCGCATCCTCACCACCGAC
>CALMQD010000040.1 GCA_937871415.1 uncultured Phycisphaerales bacterium
CACAGCAGTTACACGCAACTTTCGGCGCGATAACGTCCCAAAACAGCGCCGATCGTCCGTTCCGGAGTCGTTCCTCCGTGGGTTTCCCCCAGGGCGGCACGTGCGCGGTGCTCACCGTCAAGACTTGACGCGCCGCGCGCGGAAGGACCGGGCGAGGCGGTACCCTTGACCCCTCATGGCGACGCAGATCCAGCTCAAGGAACTCACCAAGCGCTTCGACTCGACCGCCCCGGGCGGAGCACGCGCTCAAAGGACTGCCGGCGCCGGCACGCTCGCCGTCGACCACGTCAACCTCACCATCGAACAAGGGGAACTGTTCTTCCTGCTGGGTCCTTCCGGGTGCGGCAAGACCACCCTCCTGCGCATGATCGCCGGGTTCATCGAGCCCACGAGCGGCCAGATCCTCTTCGACGCCGGCCAGGGGGCACGCGACGTGACCTTCCTGCCGCCCAACAAGCGCAACACGGGCATGGTCTTCCAGTCCTACGCCCTGTGGCCGCACATGTCCGTCGCGCAGAACGTCGCGTTCGGGCTCGACATCCGCGCCGTGAGCGCGGAGGAGAAGTCCCGGCGCGTCCGCGAGGCCCTCGACGCGGTGCAGATGGGCCCGTACGCGGAGCGCCGGCCCAGCCAACTCTCCGGCGGCCAGCAGCAGCGAGTCGCGCTGGCCCGGGCGCTGGTCATCCGCCCCGACGTCCTGCTCCTCGACGAGCCCCTGAGCAACCTCGACGCGAAACTCCGCACGGAGCTGCGCTCCGAGATCCGCCGGATCTGCAAGACCGCCGGCATCACCGGCGTGTACGTCACGCACGATCAGAAGGAAGCGCTCAGCATGGCCGACCGTGTGGCGGTCGTGAACCAGGGGCGCATCGTGCAGGTCGCTCCGCCCGCGCAGATGTACCGCCGCCCGCGCAACCGCTTCGTCGCCGAGTTCCTCGGCGAAACCAACCTCATGCCCGGGCGCGTCGTCGAGCGCACCGGCGAGAACGGCGGGAAACTCGTGGTGGAAACCCCCGTCGGCCGGCTGGTCAGCGCCGCCGTCTCCCGCGACGTGGACGTGGAGAAGGCGATCGACACGCGCGGCGGCGCCGATCTGGGCCAGGTCCTCGTGTCCGTCCGGCCCGAGGCCATCCGCCTCGAGAAGACCAGCGGAATGAACACGCTCTTCGGCACCGTGCGGGAGAGCACCTACCTGGGCGAAACGGCCCAGCTCGTGGCCGATCTCGCGGGCGGGGCCCAGGGCCGGGTCGACGATGCGGGCCGCCCCGTTCCCGGCGTGGAATGGAAGATCGCGACCCTCAACCCGGGCTTGCGCGCGGGCGATGGACAGCCCGTCACGCTTTCGGTGAGCCCCGACGACGTGGTCGTCCTGCCGGCCCCGGCGGCGCAGGCCTGAGCGCGCGGGACGTTCCCGGTTGTCGGCTTAGTACCACCACCACGACGGCGCGCCGCTCCCGTCGCGCCGATAACCGCTGTCGCCCGGGATGTACAGGATGGAGTCGGCCCGGCGCGGCAGGCTCAGACGCCGCGAATCCTCGAGGCGCGGCTGGGGAGACTCCGGCCATTGGCGCATCGCGATGACCGACGCGGGCTCGCGCCGCGACAGCCCGGCGTCGTTGCGCGCCTGTTCCCACGATCGAGCCCCGGCGTCCGGTGTGCCGCCCGGGGCGGCCATGACGAGATCCCACGATCCGCCCTGCGATGCGTACGCCGGGGCGCTCCCCGACCGATAGGCAACGCCGCCGGAGCACGCGGTCATCGCGCAGGTGGCCAGGAGCATCGCGCCCAGAGCGCAGCGCCCGCCGATCGCGCGGAGTTGTACCGATATGAGCATGGATGAGGCCGCCGAGATCGAGTCCGCCTGAGGCAAGCGTGATCGATCCGCGGCCGCCGGCCAGTGGCGCGAAGCGGGAATCGGGAGCCGCCCCCGCCCTTCCGCGCCAGTTTGCCCATGTTCACGCGCCCTCGCGCTCATCCGACCGGGCCCCGGGCGACTCGATCTCCTCCCGCACGAGGTCTTCGAGGGTTTCGCGCCGGCGGACGACCCGGTACGCTCCTCCGTCGACGAGGACCTCCGCCGGGAGCGGGTGCGAGTTGTAGCGGCTGGCCATCGTCATCCCGTACGCCCCGGCCGTGAACACCGCCAGGAGGTCGCCCCGGTGCACGGGCGGGAGCCACCGGCCCAGCGCGAGGAAGTCCGACGACTCGCAGATCGGTCCGACGACGTCGCATCGGACATAGCCGGGACGCTCGGGCTGCTCGTCGCGCTGTTGCGGCGCCTGCTCGACGGCGCACCGCGCCGGGTGCACGAAGTGGAACGCCTCGTACAGCGCCGGACGCAGGAGGGTGTGCATCCCCGCGTCGCAGATGACAAACGTCCGGGACTGCGGGTCCGAGGCGTCGGCGTGCTTCACGTACTGCACGCGCGTCAGCAGCACGCCCGCGCTCGCGGCGATGAAACGCCCCGGCTCGAGCACGATCCGCAGCGGCGGGCGCGAGCCGCCGCCCCGCACGCGTTCTTCCAGCAGCGGCACGATCGCCCTCGCGTACTCGTCGGCGGCGATCGTCTGACCCGTGGTGTAGTCGGCGCCGAAACCGCCGCCCAGGTCCAGGGTGTCGATGGCGAAGCCCGCGCCGTGCAGTTCGTCGATCAGGCTCAGCGTGCGCCGGATCGCCTCGACGTACGGCTCGACGGAGTAGATCGGCGAGCCCAGGTGCAGGTGCAGGCCCGTGAGCCTCAGCAGCGGGTCCCGGCCGTGCCGCTCGAAGAAGCCCCGCGCGCCGTCCAGCGGCACGCCGAACTTGGTCTCCTTCACGCCCGTGGTCGTGTACCGGTGCGTGCGGGCATCGACGTCCGGGTTGATGCGCAGCGCGGCCCGGGTCGAAACCCCCAGCCTCCGGCAGTGAGCGGCGATGTTCAGGAACTCCGGCTCCGACTCGATGTTGAAAGCGAAGATCGGCGCGTGCTCACGCACTCCCCGCCTCGTGAAGCCCAGCGCGCTCTCGATCTCCTCGTCGCTCTTGCCCACGCCCGCGAAGACGATCCGCTCCGGCGGCACGCCCGCGGTCCGAGCGCGGAACAGTTCCCCGCCCGAGACTACGTCCAGCCCCGCGCCCTGCTCGTGCAGCAGGCGCAGCACGCTCAGGTTCGAGTTGCACTTCACCGAGAAGCAGATCAGCGGCGCGAGCGCGGCGAAGGCCTCGCGCAGCCGGCGCAGGTGCAGACGCAGCGTCGATGCGCAGTAGACGTACGTCGGCGTGCCGACCGACTCCGCGATCGCCTCCAGCGCTACTCCCTCGCCGAACAGGCGCGCCGTCCCGTCGGCCTGCGGACGAAACTCAAAGTGGTCCATGCGGCCAGAGGCTAGCCGTGCCCGGAGCGCGGGGTGACGGGGTGAACCGGCGGCTCCGCTCGTCCTGACCATGCTCGAAGTTCATCGGGGAAACTCCGCACGCGATGGGCTGCCGAGGCCCCCGATAGCGAGCTCAGCGGCGATAACCCGCCAAAATCCTCCGATTCGCGAAGAATGCCCGCTTTGCCCCTTGACTCAGGGGGAGCGTCCTGTATCTTGTCTGCCGGTCCGGTCGCGCGCCTGGAAAACGCTCGGCCGTCTCTGGTCATTTCTCTCGCTGTCTGCACAACCTGAGAGAGACGCAGCAGCCTCCCTTTTCTCGAAGGGGCTCGCGGTGGCTCAATTCACCCTCTCCAACCGTTCAAACGGCGGACGCGCTTCGGCCCTCTGCACGATCAGCGGCCTCGCGCTCGGGCTGGGCCTGTTGCTCGCGCCTTCCAGCGCCCGTGCCGACGGCCAACCCATCACCAAGATCGCCTTCACCGGCGAAGTGGCCGACGGTTCCGCCAACCCGTTCGCCACCGGGCTTGACGGCGTCGGCTTCTCTTCCGCCGTCATCAACAACTCCGGGCAGATCTCCTTCGCGTCGCGCGTCAGCGGGCTCTTCGGCATCAACGACCGCGGGGTCTATCTCTCGCACGTGCTCAACGGCGGCGGCAACCAGCAGATCGCCCGGTCCGGTTCCGCGCTCCCCGGCTCGCCGGATCTGAACATCTTCTTCGGCGCAGACGCGATCCCGAACATCGGCGACTCCGGACGCATCGTGTTCCTCGGCGCCGTCGGTGGCGCCGGCGTCACGACGACCAACGACGCCGCGGTCTTCGCGACCCAGGGCGTGCTCCTCTCCAACGCGCCCGAGATGATCGGGCGCGAGGACGCGGACGCGCCGAGCATCACGAACGTGCGCTACGGCGCCGCGAACGTGCTCAACCCCGCGTACTTCGTCCCCGTCGTCAACGCGGGCGGCACCGCGGGCTTCCGCTCGGCGCTGCGCGGCTCGCCCGTCACGACCCTCAACGACACGGCTCTCTGGAGTTCCGCCCCCGGCTCGGGCGGGGCCCTGGAAGTGCGAGAGAGCAACCCGACGACCGTCATCAACAACGTCAACTTCGGCACGATGCTCTCGAACGCGATCAACGATTCCGGACGCATGGCGGTCCGCGTGAACCTCGCCGGCTCGGGCGTGACCACGCTCAACGATGAGGCACTCTTCCTCGTGGGCGGGGGCGCCGCCCCGGTGCTGATCGCCCGCGAGGGAACCACCGCCGCCGGACCCGGCCTCGGCGCCGCCGTCTATTCCGCGGGCGGCAACATCAACCGCCTGGGCAACCCGGCGATCAACAACGAGGGGCGCGTCGCGTTCCGCTCGGCGCTCGCCAACGGCGGCGTCACGAGCACGACCGACTCGGCCCTCTTCGCCGGCCTTCCGGGCGCGCTCGTGAAACTCCGGCGCGAGGGCGAGGCCACCGGGCTGGCGGCGTCGGTCGTCTTCGACTCCTTCGACGGCGCCGAGGTCTCGGACCCCGCCATCAACGCCAGCGGCATCCTCTCGATGCTGGTCAAGGTCCGCGGCGGCACGACCAACACCACCAGCGACACCGTCATCTACACCGGCGCGACGCTCAACACGCCGGTCGCGCGCGAAGGCTCGCCCGTCCCGAACCTGGCCGGCGTGAACTTCGGGATCTTCAACGGCGGCGCGGCCATCGCCCCCGCCATCAACGACGACGGCTCGCTCCTCTTCACCTCCCAGCTCACCGGCCAGGGCGTCACCGCCGACAACGACGGCGCGATCTTCGGCTGGACGCCCTGGGGCGGGATCTGCCTGCTCGTCCGCGAGGGCGACATGATCGACAGCGACGGTCTGGGCACCATGCGCACCATCGCGTCGCTCGACGTCGTGCTCGGCTCGGGCGGCCAGGACGGAGAGCAGCGCTCGCTCGATGACTTCGGGCGTGTCGTCTTCACCGCCAAGTTCACCGACGGCAAGTCGGGTGTCTATGTCACCGCCGTGCCGGCGCCGTCCGCCGGCCTGGGTGTCGCGCTGGGCGCGTTGCTGGCCGCCCGGCGTCGTCGCCGCCCGGGCACGCGTCCCTGCTGATCCATCAACCCGTTCGATCCGACGTGCGGGCGTACTCCAGTCCCTCGATTCCTACTCCGGCGAGAGAGAGCCGCCGTGGCGGAAGGAAACGAGGGTCGGGGACGCCCGCTGCGCCGCGCCCGCCGAGCGTCGTTTCGCCGCCATCCCCGCCGCGGTCTCGGCCCTTGGCGCAAAGAGATCGGTCACGTACGCTCGGCGTGCCGTGAGCACCCAGGGTTCCGCTTTGCCCCGCGTCGATGACGAGCCAGCCGCGGACGCCCACGCCGCGGCCCTCACGCAAGTTCCTGCGCAGCGCAAAGTCGATGCGCCGTTCGTCTGGCCCCCGCGAAAGGCGCGGCCCGAACCGACCGAGCCACCGGGGCCCACCGGCGCCCCGGGCGAGCCGCCCGACTCGTCCGCGAGTTCGACTTCCGATTCTGAATCCATCTGGCGCGCGTGGCTCGCCGAGGCCGAGCGCGTGCTGCTGGGCGTGCGCGTGCCGCCGATGCGCGAGCGCTTCAAACTCGCCGGCTGGAGGCCCGACGATTTCCGTTCGTACTGCTGGCGCTGCGGCGAGAGCCTCCTCGAGCCTACGAACGCCGCCTCCGACGATGCGCGACCCGCGACCGGTCCCGCGGGAGCGTCCGCCCGTTCCGCCCATGG
>CALMQD010000041.1 GCA_937871415.1 uncultured Phycisphaerales bacterium
GCTCACGAACCTGCAGGAAGAGCGTGGGGATCTGGCCGCGCTGGATGATCTCCTGGCGCAAGCGTTCCGGGCGGTCGCCGCGGCTGAAGGCCATCTGCGCGATGCGCCCGTTGAGCTCGGCGTCGTTGACCTGCACGTTGAAGTGCTCGGCCGCGCGGTCGAGGATGAAGAAGAGCTTGGTCTCGCGGACCGCAGCGTCGGAGCTGGCGGAGCGCAGTTCGGCCATGTGCTCCTCGATCCGGGCCTGATCCCAGCCGCGGTGCATCAGGTCGAACCGGGCGCGGTCGAGGTTGCGCTGCGCCTGCGTGGCCGTGACGCGCTTGGGCAGCTCCATGGTCGTGTTCTCGAGGAGGAACTTGGCGAGCTGCTGACGCATGAGCGAGCCCTGTTCGACCTGCAGACGCTGCTCGATGCGCTGGCGGATCGCGCCGCGCACCTCGGCCTCGTCCTTCATGCCGTAGCGCTCCACGATCTCGCTCATCGAGGCGGGCACGATCTCGTCGGCACGCTTGATCTCGAACGTGATCGTGAGCTTCTTGCCGCGGATCGCTTCCGTCTCGTGGTTCTCGGGGCCGGTGGTCTTGATGGTGATCGTGTCGCCGATTTTCGGATGGCCGATCTGCTTGGCGAAGTCGTCCACCATCACGCCCAGGATCATGCCCTTGCCTTCCTTGTTGTCCTTGGCGGGGATCTGGATGACCGCGTCGGCGATGTCGAGGTGCTTCGTGCCCTCGTCGTCCTTCATGATCGCGTGCCCGGTCAGGTAATCGCCGGCGCCGGGCTGGGCCTTGTCCTTGAGCGAGCCCTCGTTGAGCAGCAGGCGGTCGATCTCCTTGCCGACCATCTCGTCGTCCACCTCCAGCGTGGGCTTCTTGATCGAGATGCCCTCGAGCTTGGGCAGATCGAACGTCGGCGCAACCTCCACCTCGATCTCGAACTTCAGCGGCTTGCCGTCCTCCACTTCCGCCTTCACCAGCTCCTCGTTGCCGATCGGGTCGCCGACCAGGCGGATCTTGTGCTCCTCCACCGCCTCCCGGATCGCGGCGGAGACGAGGTTGCTCTTCGCTTCCTTGCGGATGCCGTCGCCGAATCGTTTCTCGATCAGCCGGCGCGGCGCACGCCCGCGTCGGAACCCGGGGAGTTCCGCCTCCAGCATCAGCGTGTCGAGCGTGGTCCCGAGCTGCTCGGCGACTTTCTCCGCCGGCACCTCGATCTTGATCTTCTTGGAGCAAGGCCCGGAATCCTCGATCTTCACGAGGTTCTTGAGCCCATCCTGCTGGTCGGCCTTGCCCTTGGTCTTGGTTGCTGCCATCGATCGGTTCTCCGGGGTCCAGAGCCTGCGGCACCCTGCCGGAGGCTCCCCACCCGTGTTGCGGGCTCAAGGGTAGGTGCCGAGCGGTGTGCCGGCCCGGTTGACGCCGGAGCGCCGCCGAAACTGCTCGGACGGCTCAGAAACACGCCATTTTGCGGGAGTATCGACAACCGACACCCCCTTAACGCGGGCCGGAGGCGACGGTGGGGATAACTGGTCAGTGACCCTCGCGCCGGATGGCCCGCAAACCGCACCCCGTCGGATCGGAAAGGGTCGCATGCCCGGGACTGGTTGACAATCGAGTGGTTTGTTTGGGTTATATTCAGATATCAAGCCCAGATAACCGGAAACTAGACATCTTTTTTGGCGGCGCAAACATCGCGCTTGACACGATCCGATCAGGCGGTACATTGTGACAGCCTTAACCGGCCCTTCCTGATGAAGGCGACTGCTTCTGCCCTAAACCGGGACTTCCCTTCTGCGGTCCCTGGAGAGAGAGATACGCGAGAGAGAGGGCGGAGCGAGAGAGAGTCGCTGGAGGGAAGAGCGGAGTGAGAGAGAGGCGAGAGAGGGCACACACTGTCCTCGACCCCGGCTGCGAACTGACCGGTCGCAGCCGGGCTTCTTTTTTGGCTTGAACGACTTGGACGACCGTCGGGCTCGATCGGCTGACCGGTTCTGCGCCCTGCGCCGCTCCGGCGCGCTGCGCTCGCTTGCTGCCCATCACGCAGCGCTGCCGGCCCGAGAATCTCCGCGACTCATGAATCTGCGATCTCGGCCTGATCGAAGCCGTGGACGACGGGCAATCCCGAGAGTTCGCCGCTGAACCTGCGGCGGACCGGCTCCGGACCCCGTGTGTCGTTGTCATTCAACCAGGAGGATCGCATGAATCGCTTGTGCCGACTGTCTATCACTCTGTCCACGCTCGCCGCCAGCACGCTCGCACTCAGCGGCATGGCCACCGGGCAGTGCGCCGCGTCCAAGGGTGAGAGCGCCGAGTCGCCCGGAACGGTCAAGACCGCGTCCTACGTCACGGAAGTGAAGGAAACCAAGGACATCGTCGACACGGCGATGGCGGCCGGGAAGTTCAGCACGCTCGCCGCGGCGCTCAAGGCGGCCGGGCTGGTCGATGTGCTCAAGGGCAAAGGGCCGTTCACCGTTTTCGCCCCGACCGACGAGGCTTTCGCGAAGCTGCCCAAGGGCACCGTGGAGAGCCTCCTCAAGCCGGAGAACAAGGAGAAGTTGGCCGCGATCCTCACCTACCACGTGGTTTCGGGCGAGGCGACGGCCGACAAGGTCGTCAAGATGACCAGCGCGGCCACCGTGAACGGCCAGCGCGTCGACATCAGCGTGAAGGACGGCAAAGTGTGGCTCGACCAACGCGCACAGGTGACGACCACCGATATCGCGTGCAGCAACGGCGTCATCCACGTCATCGACTCGGTCATCATGCCCAGCGACAAGACGATCATCCAGACGGCCGGCGAGGTCGGGTCGTTCAAGACCCTTCTCGCGGCGATTGACGCTGCGGGCCTCAAGTCGGCGCTCGAAGGCACGGGCCCGTTCACGGTCATGGCGCCGACGGACGAAGCCTTTGCGAAACTCCCGCCGGGCACCGTGGAGAATCTCCTCAAGCCGGAGAACAAGGACAAGCTGGCGGCGATCCTGAAGTTCCATGTGCTCCCCGGACGCGTCTACGCGGATCAGGTCGTGACCATGAAGGAGAGCGTCAAGACCCTGCAGGGTTCGACGTTCATGATCAAGGTTCAGGACGGAAAGGTCTGGATCGGCAACGACAAGGCGATGGCCAATGTCGTGACCCCGGACGTCGAGGCTTCCAACGGCGTCGTCCACGTGATCGACACGGTCATCATGCCGAAGTGAACGTTCGACCCGATCAACAAGGGTCCGAGTCCGCGCGGGCCGAAACGTCCGCGCGGGCATTTCCGCAACCGTGTGCCCATGAGCGTCTGCATCAACGCCATCCCCCGCTGCTGCCGGTCGTCCGAACCGGGAGGTCGGCAAAGCCGAACCGCACGTGCCGCGGGCGTGTACCATGGGTCAATGTCCAGTGAGGCCCGGCGCGATCCACCGGCGCCGCGTTCCGTCGCGTCCAACTCCTGCATGCCTGCCGACCCCCCCACATTCGTCCTTCAGCGTGTAGCCGCCGGCGACCAGGCGGCGGTGCAGGAGTGCATCACGCGCTACGGCGATCTGGTCTGGTCGCTGGCGAGACGGATGGCCGGTCGCGACGCCGACGACGCGGTGCAGGAGATCTTCATCGACCTGTGGCGCAGTGCCGGGCGGTTCGACCCGGCGGTCGCGAGCGAGACCACGTTTGTCGCGATGATCGCCCGACGCCGCCTAATCGACCGCCGCCGACGGGAGAGCCGCCGACCCGGCGCGGTGCTGTCGCTCGATGCCGAGGTGCCGGTGGCCGCGCCTGCACGAGAGACCATCGACCTCTCGGCCGAAGCCGCGGCTGCACGCACAGCGATATCGACGCTCAGCGAAGACCAACAGCGGGTCCTGGGCCTGTCGATCCAGCGGGGCCTCGCGCACGAGCAGATCGCCCGGGCGACCGGTCTGCCGCTGGGAACCGTCAAGACGCACATCCGCCGCGGGCTGATCAAAGTCCGTGAGGCCTTGGAGGCGCAGGCCGCCGGTCAGGAGGTCAGGCTGTGAACCCCCTCCACCCGACCAACCCGGTTCCGCCGTCCGATGGGGCCGAAGAGCGCCTGCTGGATCTGCTGACGGCTCAGGCGACCTGCGGATTGAGCCCGGAGGAATCGGCTGAACTCCATCGGCTCCTCGCCGAAGCGCCCGGCGAGGGCGCGGACGCCTTTGAACTCGCGGCGGCCGCCGCCGATCTGGCGTTCATCGGCACGCTCGAAGTGATGCCCGGCGCGATCGCGGCGCGAACACTCGACGCCGTTCGGGCCGCCGCTGCGCCGGAAGGCGTTGCGGCACCGCTGCAGATGCGTGCGTTCGGGCCGGCCAGTGCGGGCCGCTCACGGCGCTGGGCGGTTGCGGGTTGGGTGGCTGCCGCGGCCTGCCTGGCGATTGCGTTCGTCGGTTGGTGGCCGACGATCCATCGTCCCGTTTCTCAGGCCGACCTGGCGTCCCGCGCTGAAGCCTTCGCGAAGTCCACGCCGGATGTGGTCCGCCTGGCGTGGGGGGACTTCAACGACATCGCCACCAAGGCCCCGCCCGAAGTCCCGGGGGTCAAGGGTGAAGTGATCTGGAGCGATTCCGAGCAGAAGGGCTACATGAAACTCACCGGCCTCCCGGTGAACGATCCCCGGCGGGAGCAGTACCAGCTCTGGATCGTCGATGCCGAGCGCGGCCTCCAGCAGCGGATCAGCGGCGCGATCTTCGACGTTCCCGCGGGCTCGGCCTCGGGCGGCCCGGCGACGGTCGTGGTGCCGATCGAGCCCGGTCTGCACGTGGGCAAGGCCCAGCTGTTCGCGGTCACGATCGAGAAGCCCGGCGGGGTGTGGGTCTCGGACATGTCCCGGCGGGCGTGCCTGGCCGCCAACACGCAGTGATGTATCGGCCTCCGGCCTCCGCGGCCGCACAGGCCCGTTGGCGGGTCGTTCGCTCACGAACGCCCCGACGGCGGTAGATTATCGCGCGCCGGCACTTTCCCAGATTCGGGAGCGCGCACCCGCGACCGGCCATGAGGTTCTCAATGAGCCCAGACGCCCGCGACCTGGAGCAGATCCGGCTCGCTCGGAGCAACCCCCCGCCGCACGGCGATGCCGCGAGCGCCGAGGCGTGCCGCTCCGGCGAGGAGGCGTTCGCGCGTTTGTACGACCGCCATGCGCCGGTGGTCAGGGCTCTGTGCCGCGTCCAACTCCGCTCGGAAGAGGAGGCTGACGACGCGCTGCAGGAGACTTTCATCCGTGCGTACCGCAAACTCGACATGGTGCAGGACGCGGAGGGGGTGCGATCGTGGCTTTACGCGATCGCGCGGCTCGTGTGCGCCGAGCGTCGGCGCAGCGCCCGCCGGCGCGACCACCACGAACAGCGGGCGCGCAACCTGGCGGAAAGGACGGGCGTCGTGAACGCCGCTCCGCACCAACCGGACATGGCCGAGGCCGTCGCCGGATTCCCGGCGGCACAGGCCGACCGCGCCGAGCAACTGGACAGGCTCTCCCGGGCGCTCGAGCAACTGCCCGACGATGAACGCCTGGCCCTGCACCTGTACTACCTCGAATCCGACCCGATCGCCGCGGCCTCCGAGTGCCTGGGCGTTTCTCGAAGCGGGTTTTACAAACTGCTGACCCGCGGGCGCGAGCGCCTGGCCTCCCTGATGACGAGGGCCCACGCATGACCGACCACACCCACGACTCCATCGACGCACAGCCCCCGCGATCCGATGAACTCGACACGCTGCTGCGGGAGTGGCACGAGCAGAACCGCGCCGCCGCGGCGGCCGGGCGCGACCGGCTCCTCGCCGCGCTGCGCACCGAACATACTGGCGCAACCAACTCGCGGGCCATCGCTGACGAGGTCTCGCCCGAAGATTCGGACCATTCGCCGGCCGAGCGTTCACTCCGGCATGTCCCCCACCGCCGTCCGACGGGGTTCTTCTGGTCGTTCTCACGCGTTGCGGTCCTGGCCGCGGCGATGATCGCGCTGGCCGTGATCGTGCCGATGCTGGTTCCCGACCGCATGCGCCCTTCGCTGGAGCGCGAAGCGGTTGCGTCAAACATCGTTCTCGCGCCCGAGGGAGGTCACCTCGACGCGTTGGACGCCGAAGGCAACATCCTGGGGCCC
>CALMQD010000042.1 GCA_937871415.1 uncultured Phycisphaerales bacterium
AACAAAGTCTCAGTCTCGAGACCCAAGAAGTCGGACGCGCTCAAGAACTCGCCGCGGCAAAGCTTCGAATGGAAGCCGAGCTTCGCAAGCAAAAGCAAAGCGCCCAAAGCGACGAGCAAGATGCGCTCGATGCCGTACACCAGCGCGAGCTTCGATCGTGGTGCGTTCGGACCGCCGCGCTGCGGGAAATCGGCCAGCGGCGCGAGTTCGACGTCGTTGGAGATCGCGTCGTTGATCGCCTGGTTGGTCGAGCCCGAGCCGTTGACCTCGAGGTTGAGCGCCAGCACCGTCGGGTCATTCAGGTTGTCGACGTCGAGCGCGTCGGTGGTATTGGCTGTCAGGAACGCCGAGAGGAACACCGCCAGTTCCGCCGAGGCGCCCCCGTACGAGAGGCTGTTGCCGCGCCGGCCGCTCGCGGCGTCGAACTGCGCCGGGTTCCAGGCGGTCGGGTAGTGGAATCGGTCGCGGAAGGGCGCGAGGGCGTTGACGTAGCCCTGATAGAGGGCGTTGATCGCCTGCTTCTTCTTCGCCTGGTCCGTCGCGACCGCGGGGCGCGGCTCGGGCGGCGAAGCACCGGTCATCTGCAACGGCGCGATCAGGCCTCGGATGGCGAGGAAGTCGGTCTTGAGATCCGGGTTGTCCAGCACGAAGGGGTTGGCGACAACCCGGGCGGCGATCGGGCGCGCCCCGTTCACCGTCGTCAGCAGCGATCGCACGTCCACCTGCGTCTGCATGAGGGCGTCGATGCTGGCCCGCCCGTCGGTGCTGTCGGGCCGACCCTGCATCTCCAGCGAGCGCGGGCGGTTGGAGCGCAGCGGATCGAACTGCGACAGCGGCGACGCCGTGCCGCCGCGCCCGGCGGTCGCCAGTTCCAGCGCCGAGCGCACATCGGAATCGTTGACACCCTGGAACGCCCGGAGTTCGTACTCGGACTCGAGACCGAAGGCTTGCTTGGTCGAGAAGACGCGGTCGGTCGCGTTGGCCAGGACCGCGGAACTGCGCGGATCGGTCGCTCCCGAGGGGTCGATACCGAAGATCTCGAAGCGGGCCCGCCGCGCGTCGGGCTCGCTGGGAATACCCAGGGGGCTGGGCGTGCTGCGCCCCGCACGCTCGACCAGCAACGCGGCGTTCGCGCCCGTGCCGCCCACGGCGTCGTTCGGCGTCAGCCGGACGCCCGCGTCGAGCCAGGCGCGGACGCCCGCGTACGCGCCGCGTCCGACCTGAGCGGCGATGCTGTTGCCCGGGGGCGTGTGCAGGTACCCGGAGTACGAGGCTGTCGAGCGCCGGTCGGTGGGGTTGGGGATGTCTTCGTAGCCGCGACCCAGCGCGAAATAGTCGTCGCTCTGCATGAGCAGGCGGCGCAGGTCCACGTCGGCGGGCGTGAGGCCCCAGGGGTAGTACTTCAACGCCGCGGTCATGGGCGCGACGGCGCCCTGCGCCGAGTAGGACGCGTCCGGGATGTAGCCCGGCGCATAGACGCCGTCTCCGGCCGTGTTGACGTTCACCAGGCCCGACAGATCGATCGCCCGGGCGGCGACGAACCAGCGCAGGCGGCTGTTGCGCGGGATGAGATACTCCGGGGTGTCCTGGTTGAAGGCGTTGACGACTTCGAACCAGCGGGCGTCGGCCATGCCGTCGCCGTCCGTGTCGGCCCACTGGTTGTTGACGTGCCGGAAGTCGCCCGGCGGGTACGTGTCGACCATGGGACGAAACGCGCCGCGCTGGTACACCGTCCACGTGTAAGGCCTGTACTGGATCGACGGGTCGCTCGAGACGCGCACGCTGTCGAAACGCTGCGACCCGGCGGTCGTCGGGTACGACTGACCGGTGGCGGGGTTGATGAGGGTCAGGTTCTCGCTCGTGCGGGGACGCCCGAAGAACATGCCGTAGCCGGGGGCGACCTCGAAGTTGTTGCGCAGATTGGCGAGGTTCACGAACCGACCGTCGGGAGCGAAGTTCGAGATCTGTCCCCAATCGACGATCAGCCGGAGTTCGTCCTCGCGGATCGGCACCTGGAACTGCGAGAGATTGTCGCGCTCGTCCAGGTAGCGCGTGGGACGCGAGGAAGCGAGCCACGGGTCGCTCGTGCGCCGGCGATCGGCGGGGCCGTTGGCGGGCAGTGCGCCGAGCACGGTGCCCGAAGGGTTGAACTGATAGTCGCCCTGCTGCAGCGCACCGAACGCCGAGATCATGAGCGGGTCGCAGTCGGGGTAGTCGCTGGCCTCGCGCCGGAAGGTGGGCGTGCCGCCCGCCGCGGGCGTGCGCTCGGCGTGGACGTCAAAAACGTCCTGACCGATGACCGACGTGAGGTAATCGGCGACGCGCTGGGCCTGGTCCTCGACGCGCTGCTGGACCTGGGCCGCGGTGCTCGTGGTGCGGTCGGCCTTGCCGAGCGTGACATAGGCGACGGCGATGACCGCGAGGAGCGCGAGCACGCCGACGACCATGAGCAGCGCCGTCCCGCGATGCTGGACGGGGCGGTGCGCCGCGTCGCTGTGCCGGCGGTTGGATCTCGCGCCGAGTGGAGACTGAGGATTCATGCAGGACTCCAGGCAGGCAGAATCACGCGGCCTCGGGGCCGCAGGAGCACTTCGCGTCGCGCGCCGGCCGGTCAGTTCTGTGTGCCGACCGGGCGCTCGGGCAGTTCGAACACGAACTCGAACGTCTCTTCAACGCCGGGCGACTGGGGGTCGGCGAGGCGCATCGTGACGCGGAGCAGTTTGGGCCACGCCCAGGGGACCGTGACCGCCGGCGCATCGCCGCCCGCGAAGGAGTAGAAGGGGTCGATATAGCCGAAGCAGGAGTAGAGCGTGGTGTTGCGGTTCAGTCCCATGCCGGGGGGCAGGTAGTGGATGAGTTCGCCCGGGACCAGATAGCCGAGCAGACCGGGCGTGCCGGCGCGCTGCGCGCCGTACGACTGCACGAGCACGACGTTCTGGTCCTCGGTCGAGACACCGGAGGAGTCGGGATAGGGCGAGGCGACCTGCACGCCGTCGACGGTGCGCGTCATCCCGTGCCAGATCACCTTCCCGCGCTTGGCGTTGTCGGAGTAGTTCGGCGGGTAGACGCGCCCGAAGGACCACTCGACGATGAACTCCGTGCAGTTGGGGACGAAGTTCCACGCCGTGAGCATCGACTGATCCGTCCGCCGCCAGGACTGGTCGGCGGGGAACGCGCGCCCGACGCTCCCGGAAGCGCCCAGCGTGCCGAGGGCGTCGGGCGCCTTGGGCTCGCAGTGGATGCGCCGCTCGTTCATGCTCGACTGATAATCGCTGTCGGCGGGGAGCGCCTCGGTCATCCACGCCTGCATGCGGCGCGTGGGCGAGGCCATGTTGGGGGACGAGAGCGTGCCGGGGCTGATCTGGGGCGCCCAGACGGGCTGTCGAGCCGCGATGGTGGCGCCAACGAGCGAGGAGTCCTCGCTCTGGTCCTGGGTGCGTGCGTCGTTGCCGCTGGCC
>CALMQD010000043.1 GCA_937871415.1 uncultured Phycisphaerales bacterium
GCCAAGGGCGAGCCGCACGCATTCTCCTTGGTGCGGCGTTCGTGGTGACCGTCGCGACCTCGCGGCCGATCGGTGCCAGTTCCCCTTCCAAGCCACGCCGACGCCCGCGGGTGTCGGCTTTTTTCTGCGCCCGTTGCGGGCCGCGCAACCCCATACCCTTGCTCGCACGTGCCGAATCCGCCCGCACAGTTCCCGAGCCCGGCCCGCAACGACGCCGCCACCCGCGCCGGGCCCGGTGCGGAAACCGGCGCCGCACCGCGGTTCGACGTCGTGATCTTCGGCGCGGGGGTCGCGGGCTTGTGGACCGCCTGCCGGCTTGCTGACGCGGGGTTCCGCGTGCTCGTCCTCGAACGCGGCGAGATCGGCCAGGGCCAGACCATCGGATCCCAAGGGATCATCCATGGCGGGATCAAGTACGCCCTCACCGGCGAGGCGTCGCGCGCCTCGGCGGCGATCGCCCGCATGCCCGAGGTGTGGCGTCGCTGCCTGCAGGGCGAGGGCGAGATCGATCTCTCCGGAGTGCTGACGCTCAGCCCCGAGCAGTACCTGTGGACCACCCCGGGGATCGCGTCGCGCCTCGCCGGGCTCGGAGCCTCCAAGGTCATCCGCACCCCGGTCGAGAAAGTCCCGTCCGACCAGCCGCCGCCCGCCCCGCTGCTCGCCGGTGCGCCGCGCGGCGGGGTGCTCGGTGTCGGCGGGATCGATGTGTACCGCGTCGCCGAGCCGGTCCTCGAAACCCACTCCATCGTCATGGCCTTGACCGTCGCGTCGCGCGCGCGCGGGGTCGCGATCATCCACGCGCCGCGGGTGAGTCTTGTGCAACCGGAGAGCCGCGAACCCGCCGGCGGATGGCGGGTCGAAGTCGCCCGCGCCGGCGCCCCCGATCCGATCGCGATCCCGTGCCGCGCCGTGGTCTTCTGCGCCGGCGAGCAGAACGAAAGGCTCGCCCGTGGCGCGGGGCTGATCGGTCCCGACGATCGCATCATGCAACTGCGCCCGCTGCACATGGCGATTGCGCGCAACGCCCCCGGGCCGCTCTTCGGGCACTGTCTGGGCTCGGGCACGACGCCGCGTCTGACCATTACGGCGTTCCCGTGCGACGCGCTGCCTGGACCGGGCGCGACGACCTGGGGCTGGTCGATCGGCGGCGAGATCGCCGAGAGCGGCGTCGGCCGTTCGGAGGCGGAGCAGATCGCCGCGGTCCGTGACGAACTGGCTTCCTGCCTGAAGTGGCTCGACCTGTCGGGCTTGCGCCTCGCCACGATCCGCTGGAATCGGGCCGAAGGCCTGACGCCCGACGGCGTACGTCCCGACGAGCCGGTCGTGCGCAACCTGGCACCACCGGGGAACGGACCGGCGCTGGTCGCGTGGCCCACGAAACTGGCCTTTGCGCCCGAACTGGCGGGGCGAGTAGAGGCGGCTCTCCGCGGTCTGGGTTGCACGCCCGGAGCGCTCGCGAATCACCGGAACACCGCCGACGCTCGCCCCGGCGCTGGGGCCCACTCCGCCGAAGCCCAACTCGTTGCCGCCGGGCTCGAGGCGGCCCGCGTCTGCCCGCCACTGTGGCAAAGGAGCGGCCTGCAATGGAGATGAGACCGCTGGGCTCTTCGGGGTTGTGGGTCAGCGCGCTGGGCCTGGGCACGGTGAAGATCGGGCGCCGGCGGGGGCTGAAATATCCCGGCGCGCAGGTCGGCACCGCCGGCCTCCTCTCCCCAAGCGGGTCCGAACCCGCGCCCCTCCCCACCGATGAGCAAGTGCTGGCGCTGCTCCGATGCGCGCGGGACGAGGAGATCAACCTCATCGACACCGCCCCGGCCTACGGCGTCGCGGAGCAGCGCCTGGGCGAGGTCCTCGCCCGCGCGGATTGGCTCGGCGGGCGGGACCGGTGGGTGCTCACGACGAAGGTCGGCGAAGAGTTCGACGACCAGGACGCCCGCTCGTCGTTCCACTTCACACCCGAGCACGCCCGGATGAGCGTGGAGCGTTCGCTCCGGCGGCTCCGCACCGATCATGTCGACGCGGTCCTTGTCCATTCCGACGGGCGCGACGGGTGGATCATCGAGTCGTCGGGCGTGCTCGATGTGCTCGCCGATCTCGCGCGCAAGGGCCTCACGCGCTGCATCGGCATCTCGATCAAGTCCGTCGAGGGGGGGCTGCTCGCGGTGCAACGGCTCTCCCGCTTTGCGCCCCAGGTGCCGGGCGTGGTGATGGTGACGTACAACCCCGAGCAGACCGGCGAACGCCCGGTCATCGACGCCGCGGCCCGCCACGGCGTCGGCGTGCTCGTCAAAAAAGGACTCTCGAGCGGGCACGCCGCGGACGCGCGGGGCTCGATTCGGTTCGTTCTCTCTCACCCGGGCGTTTCGAGCCTGGTCATCGGCACGACCAGCCCGTCTCACCTGGAGGCCAACGCCCGCGCGTCACGGGCGCTCTGAAGCGCTGCTCGCGGCGGCGTGACGCGCCTTGCGGCGCAGCGCCGGGTTCCCCAACTGTCCGCACGCCGCCATCGTGTCGCGTCCCTTGGTCCGGCGGCGCTTGGCGAAGACACCCTCCTCGATCAACCAGGAGAGAAACCGATCGGCCTGCTCCTCGCTGGGCGCCGGCCACGGCGAGTTCTCGCGCGGGTTGTACGGGATCAGGTTGATCAGCCCGTGCAATGCGCCGCGCATGTCGCGCTCATCGGCGCCCGTGCGCCGGCGGTGGCAGGCGTACTCGCCACGTTCCAGGACAA
>CALMQD010000044.1 GCA_937871415.1 uncultured Phycisphaerales bacterium
TGTAGATGCCGCGCACCGCCTCGTACAGCGCCGGGGGGACGTCGACCCGCAGGTAGGGCAGGATCAACTCGGTGCACCCCCGAAACTCGTTCTGCTCGTCGCGCTGGGCGTTCGCGGGCGGCTGGCCGTGCTTTTTGACGTCGTATGTGGCGGGGACCAGCGGCGGCAGGCCGGCGATCTCGGCCTTGACCTGTTCGTACATCGCCCGCGCCTCGGAGGGCAACTGGTTCGGGTCGAACTCCGCCGCGTACCGTGGGTTGAAGATGTTGCGGATGCCCACCGAGCGGTCCATCGCCTCGCGGGCGACGGCGAAGACCTCCACCAGCAGGTCGCCGGCGGCCTCTCCCTTGTCGATGCGCCCGCGGAACTCGGCGAGTTTCGCGCGGATCTCGGCGTCGGTCATCGCGCGGGCCTTGGGCTCCAGGGCG
Source organism: uncultured Phycisphaerales bacterium (assembly GCA_937871415.1). GTDB lineage: Bacteria > Planctomycetota > Phycisphaerae > Phycisphaerales > UBA1924 > JAHBK01. The sequence continues at coordinate 429 of CALMQD010000044.1, forward strand.
TTGATCGCTTCGACGCGTTGCGTGTACTTCTTGACGAACCGCTCGTTGCGGGTGCCGATGATCTTGTTCAGGATCGGCCCGATGAGCGGGATGCCCTGTTCCATCACAGAGGGCTTGGCCATGGTTCTGCGTCCTTGCGCGCCGGATCGAATAAGACCGGCCTTGCGCTGTGGGTGATGCGGGTCGAGCGAATCACGAATACGGAGCACAAGGCCCCGTTCACGAATCGGGTCGACTGGAGCGCGAGCCCGAAGGCCGCGCCCGGAATGGAGTTGGTTGTGAACGAGGTGAGTGTGTTGCCCAGCGCGTCAAGCGTCGGGAAGCGAACGGCGCTCTCAGTCGCGTGGCGGCGGCAGGGCGACACTCGACAGCAGCACCACTCCCCCACTGCCCGGGCGCCGATCAACGTTCGTCTGCGTGAGCGCTACCCGGAACGGCATACCCGTGCGATGGTGCACGAACGTTCGATCGAGTTGGCTCTGGCGAACCTCGGCCGGTGTCGGACGGGTCTCGTCGCGAGGCTCGGCCCTGACCAGGCGGACCTCGCCGTCGCCGGCGGTCTGCGAGATGCGGTCCTGACCCGCGCGGGCCGAAGTCAGCATGCCCGCCTTGAACACCCCCGGCGACGCCGCGACCACCAGCACCACGAGCAGGAGCAGCGTGGCGTGCCGGTTGGCGTTGTCGCGGGATGGACGCGCGGGAGGGAGCATCAACTCTTCATTCTATCTGGGCGGCGGGAAAAGGGTTCGACCGAGAACCGGTTTCCACCGGGGGCGTGAGTTACAGGTCCAGCAGCAGGCGTTCGGGCGACTCCAACGCGTTCTTGACGGTCACGAGGAACTGCACCGCCTCCGCCCCATCCACCAGGCGGTGGTCATAGGACAGCGCCAGGTACATCATCGGACGGATTGCGACCTGACCCGGGTGAGCCGGGTCTTCCACCGCGCGGTTCTTGATCGCGTGCATGCCGAGGATGCCCGTCTGCGGCGGGTTGAGGATGGGCGTGCTCATGAGCGAGCCGTAGATGCCGCCGTTGGTGATCGTAAACGTGCCGCCCTGAAGGTCGGCCAGGGCGAGTTTGCCGTCCTTGGCCTTGACGGCCAGTTCCTTGATCGCGGACTCGATACCCGGGAAGGACAGACGGTCGCACCCGCGCACAACCGGAACCACCAGGCCCTTGGGCGTGCCGACAGCGATTGCGATGTCGAAGAAGTCGTGGTGTTCGACCTCGAGCTCGCCGGAGGCGCTCTGGACGATCGAGGCGTTGACGAGCGGGAAGTTCTTGAGACCCAGCACGCAGGCCTTGACGAAGAACGACATGAAGCCGAGCCCCACGCCGTGTTTCTTCTCGAAGGACTCCTTGTGCTTGGAGCGCAGCGCCATGACGGCCGACATGTCGACCTCGTTAAAGGTCGTGAGCATGGCCGCGGTGTGCTGGGCTTCGACCAGGCGCTGCGCGATGCGCTGGCGGAGCATGGTCATCTTCTCGCGACGCGATCCGCCGCTGGGGCCGGCGGCCGAAGCCGCGGGAGAAGCCTTGGGCTCGGCGACGGAGACCGCGGCGCCCTTGCCCGATCGATCCTGGACAGCCTGGAGAACGTCCTGCTCGCGGACGCGTCCACCGGCGCCGGTGCCGGCGATGTCGCCGAGATTGACGCCGTGCTCCTGGGCGAGTTTCTTCGCCAGGGGTGTCGCGCGGACGTCGCTCGCCGCGGGCTCCGGCGCGTGCTTGCCGTTGGAGGCGGGCGCCGGCGGGGCGACGCCAGCGGCCTTCGGGGCCGGTGCCGCGGGGGCGGCTGA
>CALMQD010000045.1 GCA_937871415.1 uncultured Phycisphaerales bacterium
AGGCGTCTCTCCCGGCGTGGCCGCGCCGGATGCGTTCCCCGCGCGGAACGGAAGTTCCGCCGCGAAGGGGACATCGCGCGACGATTGAAAAAAAACCGGGCGCTCGTCGCGCCCGGTCGTGAGAGAGGGATCAAGAGCCTTTGGACACTTGCTCAACGCCGGCGGCGGCGTGCGCCGACGATCGTGCCCAGGCCCAGCAGGCCCAGCACGCCCGGCGCCGGGATCGTCACGAACAGTTCGTAACTCGAGCCCGGGGCCTGCGCCCGCGTGATCTTCAGGTAGTACGTGTCGGTCGCGGGCAGTTTGAAGTTGAGCAGGAACGGGTCCTTGCTGAACTCGCCCGTGCCGGAATAGAACGCGGTGCCGTTGAACCGGTTGTCGTCGTTGCTGAAGAGCATCACCGGCGCGCCGGCGTTGTCGCGCCACAGTTCCATGGCGGTATCCGTGCCGTCGGCCAGGCGGTTGTCGAGAAGGAGTTCGGAACTGAGCACGTCGGCCGTGAGCAGCAGGTTCTGTGCACCCGTGAACTTGAACCAGTCCTCGGCATCACCGACACCGATGCTGCCGATGATGTTGCAGGCCTTGAGGATGTTCGTGGTGGCGACGGTGGAGAACGTGATCGCCTTGGCCGCGCCCAGCGTGTTGCCGGCGTCGTTGGCGCCGGTCTCGTTGATCGAGGCGGGCGGCGCGGCGACGAGGTCCTCGGCGTAGCCGAGCTTGGCGAGTTCGAACTCGTTGAAGGAGCGGAGGACCGTGCGCTCCAGCCCGCTGGGCAGGCCGCTGGCGCCGCTGGACATGATGTGCTTGCGCTGCGCGCCGCCGGTGGCGGCCCAGTTGGCGTTGGTGATGAACGACGTGCCGAAGCAGTCGCGGTGGTCGAGACCGAGGTTGTGCCCGAGTTCGTGGGCCGCGGTCAAGCCCATCGCCGTGCCCAGTTGCTCGATGCGCTGCGTGCGCGACACCCCCATCCCCTGGCCGTTGATCGCGGCGAGCACCGGCGTGAAGTTCGGGATGTAGACGTTACAGGAGCCGTCCTTCTTGACATTCCGCCAGTCGACGCGCGGCGCATCGCCGAAGTCCGTCGGCCCGGGGACGGCGTCGAAACGGATGAGTTCCGCGTTGGCGATCACGCCGCCCCACGAAAAGCCCCAGGTCATCCCGGGCTGGTTGTACGCGTTCGTGATCGTGGCGATGATCTTGTTCTGGAGCGTGTTGCGTTCCGACGCGTCCATGGCCGTCCAGGTCGGGACGCTGGCTTCGAGCGTCGCGATGCGCGCCGCGAAGTTGTCCTCGACCATGCGGACCGTGATCGCGCCGTGCACACTCCCGCACAACCACAACACCGCCGCCGCGCCCAGCAACGCCGGCGCACGCACACCTGCAAGTTGGCGATTCATCTCTCTCAACCTCGTAAGAAGGCCGACGCCCCATCTCGAAGAGTTCGTGCGCCGGACGAACGGTCTTGGACCGGAGCGCGGGGGCGAGCAAAGCGGCCTGCTCGGGGCAGCCTAACCCATCCGTGCCCTGCAAGTCCAATGAAAACCGAGGTCCGGCCTTTGGCCCGTCGGCGACGGTCGACGTCCGGGTTTGCGGAGATTCGCGTCCCGTGCTTTCCGACTGCGCGGGCGCCGCAGGCCTTTCCCCCCACTCCGCCCGCCCCAGGGCCCTTTCCGGGCTCGGGAACTCACCTCCGCCCGGCGTGAACGCCGAAGAACCGCCTGGAAACGCCTTCCGAACGCGGCGGTAGAACTCTTACCGCCCGCACGCCGAACAAAGGGTCAACGCCCCACGCGCGCCCTTCCAGGAACCGGACTCCCCCATGACCGATACCCACCCCCACAACCCGACCCCCGCACCGACCAACTCCCCCTCGCTCGTCGGCGACCCCGCCGCCGCGATCGCGCAGGTGCGCCAGGCGTACGAGCGTCTGCACACCGAGGTGCACAAGGTGATCGTGGGGCAGGAAGCGGTGGTCGACCAGGTGCTGATGTCGATCTTCTGCCGCGGCCATGCGCTGCTGGAGGGGGTGCCGGGGCTGGCCAAGACGCTCTTGATCTCGACGCTGGCGCGGACGCTGAGCCTGGGGTTTGCGCGCATCCAGTTCACGCCCGATCTGATGCCCAGCGACATCACCGGCACGGAAGTGATCGAGGAGGACAAGAGCACGGGCGTGCGCGAGCTGCGGTTCGTCAAGGGCCCGATCTTCGCGAACGTGATCCTGGCCGACG
>CALMQD010000046.1 GCA_937871415.1 uncultured Phycisphaerales bacterium
ACGAAGCCGAACCCGCGCGGACGACCCGTGTCACGATCCATGACCAGCGAAGCGCTGGTGACCGTGCCGTGCTGAGCGAACAGATCGCGCAGCTGAGCCTCGCTCGTGCTGAAAGACAGATTGCCGACGTAGAGCTTCATACCTTCGATTCCTGAATCCCGAGACAAGACAGTTGAACCGGTGCTGAGACTTCGGGAGGAATCGAGCGTCGGTGATCGCAAGACGTGGCCCAAGGCTGGGCCGAAACACTGCCAGCGAACACCAAAGTATAGCACTCCCGCGACCCCCGTGTTCGCGCCGGCAACCGGAATCTCCCCGGGCATCGCGCCAGAAACCGGCCCCCCTGCCCCAAAAACCACCCCAATCGACAGAACCGCCATCCTCGGACTCAATATTCCCCAAAACAGGCGGCAACGCATCGGCACGGAATCGGCGGCCCCAGCCCCCCGTCAACCCGCGATTCTCTCAGTTGGGCCGCAGTTGCTCACCCACCCCATCCACAAAGAACTCCACCGAGCCGCAAACCGGACAGGCGTAAATGTCAAACGTCTCGCGGTTCACGAAGAGTTCGCCGAGATCCCCGAGCACGCCCCAGCGCGTGCCTTCATGGAAACGGCGGTTCCCCAGATAGCGCTTCGGCACTTTGCAGCGAACGCACTGAACGGGTTTGGGCGACTTGCGACCCCTTGGGCCTTCGGCGTCGTGCATCGCGCACTCCTTCCCGAGTGTCTAAAAGAACATCGATCAAATGGTACCGCTCGCGCGGCGGGCCGCGTCCGGTAGGCCAGGCGAAACCACGCTTACTTTCCGGGAGAGAGAACCAAACCGCGGCGCGCAGAATCGCACCCGCGTACCGCGCCATGGGATCTTCCACCGCGGACGGGCCACTCCCCAACCACCTTCCCCGACGCGCTGCAACGATTGGTCCCATGACCCCCCACGACTTCCGCGTCATCGCACTCTCCATGTTCGCCGCCTTCGAAGGCTCGCACATGGGCCACGCCGACTTCCGCGTCGGCGTGCCGCCCGAATCCGCGCCGACCAAGCGCGGCGCGGCGGCCGCGTCACGCCGGGGCGCAACGACTCCGAACGCCCGACGCAGCAGCGGCAAGCCCAAGGCCGCGCCGATCTTCGCTTCACTCCCGCCGCCCTCGAAGGCCGAACCCGACACACCGCTCGCGATGGTGCGCCTGACGCCCGAACAACAGGCCGCGTTTATCAACAAGCACCCCGGCGTCTTCTTCCCCGCGCCGGGCGCGTGGGGCAGGTCCGGCTGCACGTTCATCCGCCTGAACCAAGCCACCAAGCGCGCGGTGCAACAGGCGGTTAAGGCCGCGTGGGCGCGCACCATGTCAAAGCAGACCTAGCCAGACTCCGCGAGGCCCGGGCTCCAACGCCGAAGTCCTAACGCGCCGAATTTCTCCCGCGCCCTTCCGTCGTAGCGATGCCGTTCCGTTCCGGGTGCTCCTCCGCGGTCAACGATCGGCCCCCTTCCCGCGGTTGCACTCCCGGCACAACGTCCGCAGGTTGTCCAGAGAGTTCCCTCCGCCGCGGCTCACCGCGAGAATGTGATCCACCTCCAGTTCAACGTTCGGATCGGTGGTCGGCGTGCGCCCGCACGCAACGCACCGGTAGCGGTCGCGTTTGAGAACCGTCCAGCGCGTGATGATGCTCACCTCTCGCTGCGGCTTCCGCGGCGCCTGATACGCCAGCAGGTCCTCACGCGACATCTCGCCCCGGTGCATCGCGCTCACCATCTTGGCGAACCGCGCCACGCTGCCCCAGCGAGTGTTGTACGCGTTGCAGGAATACCGCCCATGCACCGACAGGCTGTGCTCCCCGGGCGGACGCCCCAACTCACGCCACACACGCTCGAAATCCTCCAGCAGTTCTTCGCGCGGCACCCTCCGACGCTTCGCCCCATCGATCCCGATCGACTTCAGCGCTGCGTGCCACGTCCCGAACCGCTTGACCACCGTCCCCGCGGCGAACGGACGCCCGCGCCACGCGTCGAACTCCTTGATCGTGAACACCCGACCGCCCACGCGCTCCCCGAACCGCCGAAGCCCTTCCCGCAACACCGCATCCGTGTGCCGCGTCCGCGGCACATCGATCTCGTACCGAAACTCCTGCTCCATGGCTTGCCCTCCCCCTGACACGCGACCCTACGCCGCCCTCGGATCCGCACCGCACAGCGCGATGCCCCCTGCCCCGGCATCCTATCGCGCCCTTCCACCCTCGCAACCGCCTGTGCCAGAACGTGCGCACAACCTGACACGCCAAACGCCACCCCACCCGCGTTCGCGGCGCTTGCAACCTCGGCGAGAACACAACTCGCGCGGTCAACACCCGCGCCCCGGCTTCGTACATACCGGGCATGACCGCTCGTTCGCAATGGCGGCGGAGACAAAAGCGGAGTAACCGGGGTCCGCGACTTGGCCGCCGCACGCGGATGGGTGGGGAGAGGTGCGGAGAGGGGCAACGCCCCTCTCTGCATCCGCGGCGATAGTCGTGTCTCGAAGAACCGCCTGATCCCAGCTTGCCTCCCGCGATCGAACGCGGAATCAGCCCGGACCATCGTTAATCCAGGACGTACCACCGGACTTGGCCGATGGCGTCGACCGACGTCGATGACGCCAACTCCGACATTGCGCTCGAACATCGCGCATGAAAACCCGCCGACGAAAAAAGAAGGGCAGAGAGAGGGCGATCCTCTCCCCGCCCTCCTTCCGGCGCATGCAAACGCGACAGCGCTCCGCGCCGCGTCGGCCGGGTCGGCTCACAAATCGAACCGCCCCGCCCGCTCGGGCTGGTACACGATCGACTCGACGATGACCCGGCGCGGGCCGCGCGGCGAGATCCAGCGGATCTCGTCCCCCTCGTGGCTGGCCAGGAGCGCCGCCCCGAGCGGGCTGGTCACCAGCACCGCCTCGGCGTCGGGGATGTTCGCCGAATCGTCCTCCGCAACGCCCGCTGCGCTCGCCGCGCCCGCGTGCGCCGCCCGGCCCGTGCGCGGCGAT
>CALMQD010000047.1 GCA_937871415.1 uncultured Phycisphaerales bacterium
GCGCACGACCATCGCGTCGACACCCATCGCCTCGATGTTCAGCGCCGTGTCGGTGACGCTCTCGCCCTTCGAGACGCTCGAGCCCGACGAGGAGAGGTCGATGATGTCGGCGCTGAGGCGCTGGGCCGCGAGCGTGAACGACAGGCGCGTCCGAGTCGAGTCTTCGAAGAAGAGGTTGGCGACGACCTTGCCGCGGAGCGTGGGGACTTTCTTGACCGATCGGGTCGAGACCTCGGCGAAGCCGCGGGCCGTGAGCAGCAACTCGCGCAGCTCGGCGGGTTCGAGGCCCTGGAGCCCGAGCAGGCACCTGTGCGGCCAGGGACGCTCGGACGCGGACGTCGATTCCATCATGCCGGACGCCGGCGGGACCGGGGGGTGGACCGGGGGGGCGGAGTGTGGCATCGGCCTCAAGCGTAGGGCCCGCGTGCTGAGCGCAAGCACACGCGCGTTCGAGTCGCCGGGTTCAACCCCGACTCATGAACTCGAATGGACCCGGGGATCGTCCGGACCGCTCAGCCCTTGGGGCCTGCGGCGCGGACCTCGGTGGGCATGTCGAACTTCGCGTCGTTGGCGCGGAACTTTGCCGCCAGGTCCTTGGCCTTGGCGTCGTAAGCGGCTCCGTCCTTCCACGTGTTGCGCGGGTTGAGGACCTCGCTGGGCACGCCCTCGACCTTGTCGGGCAGGGGCAGGCCGAAGACGGGGTCGGGCGTGAACTTCGCGTTCTTGAGCGTGCCGTTGAGGATCGCGGTGACGAACGCCCGGGTGTACTTGAGGCTGAAGCGCTGGCCGGTGCCGTAGGGCCCGCCGGTCCAGCCCGTATTCAGCAGCCACACGCTCGCGTCGTGCTTCTTGACCTTGGCCGCGAGCATCTCGGCGTAGACCTTGGCTGGGCGCGGCAGGAACGGCGCACCGAAGCAGGCGCTGAAGTTCGGCTGCGGCTCGGTCACGCCCAGTTCGGTGCCGGCGAGCTTGCTCGTGTAGCCGTTGATGAAGTAGTACATCGCCTGCTCGCGCGTGAGTTTCGAGACCGGCGGCATGACGCCGTACGCATCGGCGGTCAGGAAGATCACGTTCTTCGGGTGCCCCGCGATCGACGGGATGATCGCGCCGTCGATGAAGTCGAGCGGGTAGGTCGCGCGGCTGTTCTCGGCGATCTTCGACGAGTCGTAATCCGGGACGCGCGTCTGGTCGTCGATCAGCACGTTCTCGAGCACGCTGCCGAAGCGGATCGCGTTCCAGATCTGCGGCTCGCCTTCCCTGCTGAGCTTGATGCACTTGGCGTAGCACCCGCCCTCGAAGTTGAAGACGCCGGTGTCGCTCCAGCCGTGCTCGTCGTCGCCGATGAGCGCGCGGTTCGGGTCGGCGCTGAGCGTCGTCTTGCCCGTGCCGGAAAGCCCGAAGAAGAGGGCGACGTTCGAAGGATCCTTCTTGTCGACGTTGCACGAGCAGTGCATCGGAAACACACCGACCTCGGGCATGTCGAAGTTCATCGCGTAGAACAGCGACTTCTTCATCTCGCCCGCGTACTCGCTCCCGATGATCACGACCATCTTCCGCGCCAGGCTCTGCGCGATGAACACCGGGCCCTTCACGCCCAGTTTCGCCTGCTCGTCGGGCGTCAGGCGGCGCTTGCCCGCGTTGATGATCGTCCAGTCGTGCTTCCAGTGCGCGTTCGGGCCCGCCGCCTTGGAGTCGGTCGGGATGAACAGCGTGCGGATGAACAGGTTGTGCCACGCCTGCTCGGTGATGACCTTCGCGCCCAGGCGGTGCTTCGGGTCGGCGCCGACGAAGCCCGTGAACACGAACAGGTCCTTGAGCCCGTTGAGGTGCTCGGTCGCGATGTCGAGCGCCGCGTCGAACTGCGCCGGCGTGATCGCGGTGTTGAACCCGCCCCAACCGATCTTGTCGTGGATGTCCTTCGTGTCCTCGAGGTACTTGTCCTTCGGACTGCGCCCCGTGCGATCGCCCGTCAGGCAGACCAGGGCGCCGTTGCTCGCCAGGCGCCCCTCGCCGCGCCGGATGGCCTCTTCGACCAGGCGCGCCGGCGAGAGGTTGAGGTGTACGCGGGCGGGGGAGAGGTTGAGTTTCGGTGCGCTGGCGAGCGTGGTCATCGGAAGGTCCTGCCTATCGCTGTGAACACATGCCCCCCGGCCCTGTGATGCCCCACCCACCCAGTCGCCCCCGCCCCGTCCGTGGTTCGCGCCGGAGGCGAGCTTCTGGACGGGCCGGTCGACGTGCTGCGGCGGGCGGGCTGCAGACGCCCGGTCTACCGCAAAGACGAAGTGAAAACGATAGCTCGCCCCGATGAAAGAGTGGAGCAAAGCGTCTGTTGCATTCCTTGTTTCATCGAGGGCCCGGACACGGAAAACCCGGGATGGCGAATGCGAATCTGTTCTCTAAAACCATTGTGCAGTTGGCTTTATGACATCATCACGGGTGGGCAAGCTTCGGCGCTTCAGGCCGAACGGACGGCGAGCGCCAGGATGTGCTCAGCCCGGGCGGCGCTCTGTTCGGTCCACCGCTCAATGCCTTCCCCGACGCCCGTGAGCGTCCCCACTTCGCGCGCTCGCTGGGCGAAGAACTCGGGGACCTCGAACAGGCGGTCGTGGGTGATGACCCTGGCGATGTCCTGACAGGTGAGGCTATGAACGTGGTAGGGCGTCAGCCCGCCATCGTTGGGCGTGCTGAGCATGAACACACCGCCCGGGCGCAGCACGCGCGCCGCCTCGCGCATGAAAGCGGGCAGGTCCGGCACGTGCTCGATGGTCTCGAAACTCGTGAGCAGGTCGACACTGCCGGTCGGGAGGCCGGTCTGCGTGGCGGAGCCCACCTGGAAGCGGACGACGGCGCCGTCGCCGAACCGCCGCTGCGCGTACTCGATGGTGCGTGCATCGATGTCGATGCCGATGTACGAAGCGCAGCCGCCCATCGATCGCAGCACGCGCGAGCCGTAGCCGGTGCCGCAGGCCAGGTCGAGGCACGTCCGGCCCCGCGCCAGGGCGGCGGCGAGCTCGTAGCGACGCAGGTGGAGTTCCGTGCGCTCCGGCGGGAGCATCGGGAGCGTCGCGTCGTGACGCTCGTACCGATTCGCGAGCAGCCAGTCGGCGTCTCGCGGGTCCACGTCCCAGCGTTCGATCAGGCGCCGGCGCATGTCGGCGATGTTCGTCTCGGCGTGTCCGTAGATCGGGAGCACCGGCAGACCGGCGGGGAAG
>CALMQD010000048.1 GCA_937871415.1 uncultured Phycisphaerales bacterium
GGAGGCGATCCGCGCGAGCAGCGTCCGGTAGTTCTTGACGTGCTCGAACATCTCGACCGAGACCACCCGGTCGAACCCGCCCTCGAGGCTCAGTTCATTGACGTCGGCGGTGATGATGCGCGGCGCACGCACGCCGCGGCGCTCGGCCTCCGCGAGGATGAACTCCCGCTGCGGTCGCGAGTTCGAGACGGCGACGATCCGCGATCCGGGAAAGTGCTCCGCCATCCAGAGCGTGAGCGATCCCCAGCCGCACCCGAGTTCGAGGATGTCCATCCCGTCCTGGATCGCTGCGCGCTCGCAGGTCAGGCGCAGCATCGCCTCCTCGGCCTGTCCAAGCGACCGGACGCCGGCGGGCCAGTAGGCGCAGCTGTACTTCAGGCGCGGACCCAGGCACAGCCTGAAGAACTCCGGGGGGAGTTCGTAGTGCTGCTGGTTGGCCTCTCGCGTGTGGATCGCCACGGGCGCCCGCGACAGGTCGGTCAGGATCGCCCGGAACCTCTCGGAGAGCGCATCCACACCGCCCCGCTCCTCAAGCCGGATTCGGGCGCGGAGCCGGCGACGGACACCCGCGCGCAGGACCGCGTCGGGAACTACGCCGCGGTCCAGGAGCGGCTCGTACCAGGCCGTCGGCAAGGGGATCGCTTGGCCCTCCACAGTGCTCGACGGGGCAAAGGCTCGGGTCATGGGGACTCCTCGCGATCCAGTGCTCTTGGTGGTGATCGGCGGAACCAGGGGATGAACGCGGATGTGGTCTGCTGGTACCGGCGGTACGCCTCGGGGCGTGAACGCAGTGCGCGGGCCTCCGTCGGCGGGATGCCCGTGACCTTGAGAACGAACAGCAGGATGAGCGCGGGCGCGGTCCAGGCGAACCAACCCATCGCGGCGCCCGACGCCACCGCCGCGTACCCGACCCACATCAGCCACTCAAAGAAGTAGTTCGGGTGGCGGGAGTAGCGCCACAGGCCAACCTCGCAGACGCGTCCCTTCGCGTCGGGGCGCCGCTTGAACGACTGGAGCTGCGCGTCGGCCACCGCCTCGCCGACGAGCCCCACGAGCCAGATCGACGCGCCGAGCCAGTCCGCCAGCGCCGGCGCCGGGGCCGGATCGCCCGCGGCGATGATGAACGGAGCCGACAGGACAACCACGAGCACCGCCTGGGCCTGGAAGAACGCCAGGAACACGGGCTGCACGCGCGGCCCCAGTTTCTCCCGCATCATCTGGTACCGTCCGTCCTCCGGCCCGCGCAGCACGCGGTCGAACAGCAGGTGCAACGCGAGGCGGAACCCCCAGATCCCCCCCATCAGCCCGATGATCAGCCGCCGCGACGGATCGCCGGCGCCGCTGAGCGCGCAGAAGCACGCGGAGAGCCCCAGGCACGCCGCCCAGCCGACATCCACCACGCCCGCGTCACGCGTGCGCCACTGAACCACCCACAGCCCGAGCATGACGAGCCCGGCGCCGACGGCGATCCACACGACTTGATCCGACCATTGCAGCGTCAAGGATGAACTCCGGGGCGGGCAGAAGGGGCATCTGGCATGAAACCGGTGAAGATCGTCGGGCTGATCGCGGCGTGCTGGGCGGTGCTGCTCGTGGGACTCATCGTGCGATCGTCACTGGAAATGTCGCTCGGCGCCGGCCTGCGGGCGACCACCGACACCTGGTGGGGCGTCACGACCATGGTGGACCTGTACGCGGGGCTCGCGGCCGTCGCGGCCTGGGTCGCGTTCCGGGAACGCACCGCTGCCCGGGCTGCGCCGTGGATCCTGGGATTGGCGCTGCTGGGCAATCTCACAACCCTTGTGTACCTGGCGGTCGCGGCGGCGCGATCGAAGTCGCTGGCTGAACTGATCGGGCGGCGTTCCTGAACACCGCCGACGCGGCGGCGCACCAGAGTGGCAGGGCCAGGGCGTATTGCGCCGCGCACCACGCGAACGCGCGCCAGGCCGGCTCGCTCGGCGCGATCGCTCCGAGCCGGGCGGCCGTCCAGTACGCCAGCGGTCCACCCGCGCCGCCGAGCAGCGCCGCCAGGAGCGGCCGCCGCCAAAGCCACCGCAGTCCCGGGCGCAACAGCGTGCCGAAGTTGATCCACAGAGCGGCGAAAACGGCGACGAACTGCGCGGTCGAGGGTGATGCGTACCGGAACAGTCCCAGCGCGTGCGCCGTGCAATCGAGACCCACTCCCGCCGCTGCGCCGAGAATGATGAGCCGTGCCTCCGCGCCGGGGGCGGGAGACCGGCAGACCTGCACGGATGCGCTCACGAGGATGAGCGCCGGCGCCGCCCACCACCAGGTCTTCCCGGCGCCGAGGACCGCGAGCGTCCACAGAACATCGAACAGCACGAGGTTGGCAAGAATGGGCGCCCATCGGGTCACTCGGCGCCTCCGGGGCACCCGGCCGGCGGCATTCGGCACAGGGGCTTGGTGAGCAGCGCCTGCACGTCGCCCACGTGCCGCGCCAGGAACGCCCCCTCGCAGTACGCCAAGTAATACTCCCACATGCGGATGAACCGATCGTCGAACCCCAGGGCTCGCACGTCGTCCAGCCGGGCGCGGAAGGCCTCGCGCCACAGCCTGAGCGTCGTGGGATAGTGCGGGCCGATGTCCTCGAGGTGCCAGAGGCGGAGGTCCGTTCCGCGCCGGGTTGCGTCGAGGATCGCCGCTACCGATGGAAGGCAACTGCCCGGGAAGATGTACTTCTTGAGGAAGTCCTGGCGCCGTGAGGCGGCGTCGAAGAACTGGTCGCGGATGACGATGGACTGGATCAGGGCCGCGCCGTCGGGCCGCAGCAGGCCGGAGCAGGCGCGGAAGTACCCCGGAAGATTCTCGGCACCGACGGCTTCGAGCATCTCGATGCTGACGATCTTGTCGAACTCACCCCGCAGGTCGCGGTAGTCGGTCTTCACGACCGTCACGCGATCCGCCAGGCCCGCTTCAAGGACCCGGCGCGACGCGTAGCGGTGCTGCTCGTCGGAGATGGTCGTCGTGGTGACGCGGCACCCGTATCGCGACGCCGCGTGAACCGCCAGCGCACCCCAGCCCGTGCCGATTTCCAGCAGATGGTCGGACGGCTTGAGCCGCAACTTGCGGCAGGCGCGGTCGATCTTCTCGACCTGCGCCGCTTCGAGCGTGGTCGCTCCGCGCTCAAAGATGCCGCACGAGTACGTCATCGTGGGGTCCAGGAACAGGCCGAAGAACTCGTTTCCGAGGTCGTAGTGGGCGACGATGTTGCGCCGGCTGCCCGTGCGGGTGTTTCGATCGAGCCGGTACGCGGCGGAAGACAGCGGCGCCAGCAGACGCGCGAGCAACCCTTCGATCGCACTCATCGCCGAGAGATTCACGGTGATGGTCTCGATGAGCCCGGGCAGGTTGTCCGCAGTCCACGCGCCGTCCATGTAGGACTCGGCGGCGCCCACGCTCCCGCCGAACGCCACCGCCGCGTAGAACGACGGGTCGGCGACGCGCACGGTGGCGACGACCTCGCCGCCGGGCGGCTCGAACACCGTGGCGCCCCCGGCATCGATCAGACGGATGCCGCCGCGCGTGATGCGGGAAAGCGCCGACCGGACCAGTCGGCGACCGACGGCCTCCAGCGCGCGCGGGACCCGACGG
>CALMQD010000049.1 GCA_937871415.1 uncultured Phycisphaerales bacterium
CGTGTGGTCGTGCTCGGAGAGGCGGATCTTCACGCGCTCGGCGAGGGCGCGGAGTGCCTGGCGGGTTTCGGGGGAGAATGGAGTCTGCACAGGCGGGACGCCCCCCCCTGTGCCACCAGATTCTGAACCCCGCACCGGCGGAAGGCCACCCCCGCTGTCCCTGAGTTGGGACTGGATTTCGCGTGTGAAGAGGGAGACGAGGGCGTGGTCGAAGTCGTCGCCGCCGAGGTGCGTGTCGCCGGCGGTGGAGAGGACCTCGAAGAAGTCGGTGTCGGAATCGCCGGCGGCGGAACGCGGCGTGAGGCGGAGGACGGAGACGTCGAAGGTGCCGCCGCCGAGATCGAAGACGACGACGATGCGCGGGGCATCGGGGTCATTGCCGGCGGGCGCGCTGGGGAGGACGCCCAGGCCGTAGGCGAGAGCCGCGGCGGTGGGCTCGTTGACGATGCGGACGACTTCGAGCCCGGCGATGCGTCCGGCGTCGCGGGTGGCCTGGCGCTGCGCGTCGTCGAAGTAGGCGGGGACGGTGACGACGGCCTTGCGGACTTCGCGCCCGAGGCTCGCTTCGGCGATGGCCTTGAGGCGGCGGAGGATGAGGGCCGAGACTTCCTGCGGCGAGAGGATGCGCCCATCGGGGAGGCGGACGCGCGCGGTCTGGTGCGGGCCTTCGACGACCTCGTAGCCGAGGAAGCTCAGGTCGCCGGTGCGCTCGATGTCGGCGAGGGAGCGGCCCATGAGGCGCTTGACGGAGAGGACGGTCCAGGCGGGGGCGAGGGTGGCCTGGTCCCGGGCCGCGGCTCCGATGAGGGGCTCGCGCGCGGGGTCTTCGAAGAAGCGGACGGCGGAGGGGAGCATGGCGCTCGGGGCCTCGGCGCTCGGTTCGTCCTTGAAGGTGAGGACGCGGGGGGAGGGATCGACGCGGCCGGAGGAACCGACGGCGCGCTCGCCCGCGATGGCGACGAGCGAGTTCGTGGTGCCCAGGTCGATGCCGACGATGGGGTCGGGGGCCGAGTGGTTGTTCGCGGGAGCGGCGGACATGGATGGGGGACGTTATTCCGGTGAATGCCGGTGCGCGGTTGGGCGCAGGGAGTTCACCACGGAGTCACGGAGACACCGAGAGAAGGCGTAGGAGAAAAGCACAAACAGGAAGGAAGAGGCACCGGGCATCAGGCACTGGGCATCCGCGGTGAATCGGCATTCGGCATTCGGCATTCGGCATTCGGCATTCGTGACAGAGTGTGCGCTGGGAGCCAGTTGCTTCTTTGCGGCCTCTGGGTCACGGCGTCTCTGCGTTGGAGCCGGAGGCGAGTGACGAAGGCGATGAGGGCACGAAGCGAGGAAGCAAGACCAAGCCAAGGAGCCGGGAAGGGGAGGACGGGAAAGAAAAACGGAGAAGGCGGGTGCCTTCTCCGTTGAGGTAGACGTGTTGTTGAAGAGGCCCCTCCCTGACGGTCGGGGCTCGTTGCGTTTCCGATCGCCAAGCGATTAGCGCTTGGAGAACTGGAAGCGACGGCGGGCGCCGGCCTGGCCGTACTTCTTGCGCTCGACCTCGCGAGCGTCGCGGGTGAGGAAGCCGGCGTCGCGGAGGGCGTCTTCGAGGGTGGGGTCGTAGTCGCGGAGGGCGCGGGCGATGCCGAGGCGGACGGCCTGGGCCTGGCCCATGGTGCCGCCGCCGGCGATGCGGGCGACGACCTCGATCTTGTCGGCGAGCTGGGTGACCTTGAGCGGGGCGAGGCAGTCGGAGCGGTCGCGCTCCTCGGAGAAGTACTGGTCGATGGTCTTGTACTTGTCACCGGTGATCTGGACGCGGACGGCGGCGCCACCGTTGCCCTGGACGGGACGGATGCGGACGCGGGCGACGGCGCGCTTGCGGCGGCCGGTGCCCCACCACCAGCCGTGCTTGGGCTCGGCGGGGGTGCGCTGCTTGCGCTGCATCTGCTGGGGCTTCTCGACCGAGAGCGGGTTGATCTGCGAAAGGCCGGTGATATCGGGGAGCTGGCTCATGGGTTCTGCTCGGGGCGGCTGTTCGAGTGGATCGATTGCGAGTGGCTGATTGCGAGGGGGTGGTCAGTGCGGGGTCGCGCGGCTCAGATCGTGAGGGTCTGAGGCTGGTTGGACGCGTGGGGGTGGTTGGCGTCGGGATAGACCTTGAGTTTCTTGAGCATGTGGCGCGCGAGGCGGTTCTTGGGCATCATGCCCTTGACGGCGTCCTCGACGAGTTTCTCGGGCTTGCGAGCGCGGAGCGCGCCGTAGGACTCTTCCTTCAGGCCGCCGGGGAAGTAGGTGTAGCGCTGCTTCTGGTAGATCTCGCCCTTGTTGCCGGTGAGGCCGATGCTCTTGGCGTTGGTGACGATGACGAAGTCGCCGCAGTCGACGTGGGGCGTGTAGTGCGGGGTGTGCTTGCCCATGAGGATCTGGGCGACATCGGCGGCGAGGCGTCCGAGGGGGACGTCGGTGGCATCGACGATGTACCAGTTCTTCGCGGGGGCGGACTGGGCGGTGTGGAGTGACGTTTGACGACGCATCGGAACTCTCCGTCGGTCCTGGTGTCAGGCCGGGACAGTGCGAGGGGGATCGCCGCCTACCGGGCGGGGCGGGTCGGAGCCTTCGTGGCGCCGACAAAGTTGCGGAACAGGGCGGAAAGCCTAGGAGGGGAGCCGCGGGTTGGCAATGGAAAGTCGGGGGTGGGCCGGGCGCGGCTGTCTCGGGCAGGGGAAAGTGCCGATAATCCGAGGACATGGACCCGATTTCCACGCCGTCCCCCTTTCCCGAAGCCTCGCCACCGACCGGAGTCGGGCCGGGCGCGGGCCCCGAGCAGTCGCCGGAGTTGGGTTCCGTTCGGAGCCCGAG
>CALMQD010000050.1 GCA_937871415.1 uncultured Phycisphaerales bacterium
GGGTGCGCCGCGGACCCGAGCGCGAGCCAGGGCCGCGCCCGGACGGTCCGCCGGGACGGGGTGACCGGCGCGACATGGCCCCCCCACCGCCGCCGATGGAGCCGTTCACCGAGATCGATCAACTTGTGCGCCGTCCGGGGGACGAACGATTGCCGCCGCTCGACCGCGACCTCTCGCCCGAGGAGCGGACCGCGGTCAACGAGTTCCTGTCGGCGGCGATGCCCGGACTGGCCGCGGACCTCAAGCGCCTGAGCGAGCGCGACGAGCCCGCCGCGGCCGAGCGTTACCGCCGGGTCTTCCCCCGCTTGCAGCGTGCGCTCGAACTGCGCGAACGCAATCCCGAGCTCTATCAACTCGTGCTCGGCGGCCTGACCGCGCGCCGGGCGATGATGGATCAGGCACGCGGACTCTCACGCATGGACAAGGAGGCGCCCGATTTCGGCGCAAAACGCCGCGAACTGCTCGACACGGTCGACCACCTGCTGTCCGTCTCTCAACAGGTGCGTCAGATCATTGCGGCGGAGAAGGTCAAGGACCGCGCCGCACTGGTCGAACGAATCGCGGACTGGGCGGTGCAGCACGAGCGCGACCCGGGTGAACGACGGAACGACGACCGCGAGGGAACCGACCGCCCCGAGCGGCGCCGCGAGCGGGGGGAACCTCGCGACGGGGAGCGCGCGGGCGGGCCGGACGATGGCGACGAGCCACCGCCGCCGCGCCGGTAGCCGCCCTTCCCTCTTCAGGGCCATCAACCTGGCGGCGTGTCGGGCAGATCGAACGTGACCACCACGCTCGACGGCGTAAAAGGAAACTCGATGCGCACGCGGTGCACACGGAAGCGTGACGCGTCCCAGTTCAGGCGGTCGAAGACGTGCTGCAGCATCCGCGGGTACCGCGGGATGTCGGGCGTCTGGATGGCTCCGACGCCCATCCCCAGGTACTCCGGCGTGACGACCGAGGGAAGCCGATACCGTTCGCTCCCGGGGCCGCGGCGCATCGCGTCTCCGAAGAGATCCGCGTAGATGCCGACACGCGGCGCCGCGGGTCCGAACACCGTCTCGTGGACCAGCGCGTCGCAGACGAACAGGGCGGTCGGCGTCCGCACCCGCGCCACCAGCGACATCGTGGCGTTCTCGGGGTCCCGGTACCGGCGCGCCGCCCGCCGGATGATGCTCCCGGCCATGAACGTGGTCGCGCCCGTGCGGCCCACCGGACCGGCGGCCAGCTCGTTCTCCACGAACCCTCGCTCCGCCCGCACGCGCCTGAACCGCGGCGTCGGGATCGAGCAGAACTCGGTCAACAGCGGAACGATCGCGTTGTCCTCGCTCGGGGGATCGATCGGCTCGTCCAGCCCCGGCTGCAACGGTCGCCCCTCATCGTCCGTGGCCATCGCGCGTCCGACAACCACCGGCGCATCGTGACGCACGCGCTCGATATCCACGAAACCGTTGAGCGATACGCCGTCGAACATGTCGGCGTCCCGATCGTTCGGCGCGAAGATGAACGTCTGCAGTTGAGCCTGCGCCCGCACGCCGGCCATGTAGCTCATCGACCGGAAGGCGCTGCGACGCAGGCCCAGTTCGCCCGCCTCCCCGGCCCGGTCGCCCAGCATGATCTCGGCCGACGCCCGGTCCCCCGCGTGCAGACGAACGACCTGCTGATACCCGTCGGCCGCTTCACGGACCCGATCCAGCAAGTCCGGCGCCACGCCCGCCGCCCCGGCTCCGGCGAGGAACGCGTTGATCGAACTCTCTCCGGGAACAAAGCGTGCGGCGACGAACACGTCGCGCTCGTTGACCAGCCGGAAGACCTTCCAGGCCGCGTTCCGTTCGAGCCCCACGATCCTCGACAAGTCGGCGGCCCGTCGCGGATGGGTTGGTAGCGCTTCGCAGACCGAGGCGATCGCTTCCTGAAGGTTGGAGAGCGCGCGCTGCACATCCGACTCAAACGCTTGCTGCGGCGACGAGTCTTCTTCGATCCGGGTTTGACCCGCGTTGTTCATGCCCACGGCTCTTGTCGTCACAAATGCTACACACTAAACCCTAACCTCGCAAGTTTTATCAAAAAAGTTGTCTTTAAAGATGTCTCAGACGAAACAGCGGGTAGTCTGGTTTCGGATGGAGTACCGCGCAGAGCGAGTCCGTTCACCAGAGAACGCCGTCCCCCATTCCCCCCCCCCCGGTCCTTGCCGCCGGACACCCACGGCGGTCGAACCAGCACCTCCTGTAGCGAGAGACCCATGCACGACAGCAGCTGCACATGGAAACGGATTGCCGGAATGCTCATGCTCGGGCTGGCGAGCCCGGTGCTTGCGGACCCGGTCGCCAGCGACGATTGCTCATCGGCTCCGCAAGTCGGCGAGGGCACGTACGCCTTCGATCTGACGCAGGCCTCGGGCACGCCCGGGCTCTCGAGCGCCTGCGACCAGCCGCCGGAAGTGAGCGATATTCTCGCCGACGCCTGGCTGGATTACGTGCCGAGCGGGACCGGTTTCGCCGTTGTGCACACGGCGCTTCTCCCGACCGACACGCTCAGCGCCGTGTCGGTCTTTGGGGCGTGCACCGGCGGGGAGCTGGCGTGCAACTTCAACTGGTTCGAAGACGGCACATCGGCCGTGAGCTTACCGGTCGTGTCCGGACAGCACTACCTTGTCCGTGTCTCGAGCGTCGAGTTCATTGTCGGGACCGGGCAGGTCCGGATCGCGCTTGTCCCGGCCTGCCAGCCGGGCCTGGAGGGCGCGCCGGCCAACGACTGCTGCGAAAACGCCACGCCGGTCGGCGACGGTACGTTCCCCTTCACGACCGTCGGCGCCACCCGTGACTACGGCGGGTCGTGCGATCAGCTCGACTCGAACCCCGACGTCTGGTTCGATTACGTCGCCGCGGCCACGGGCCACGCCCGGGTGCGTCCGACACTCGACACCGATTGGATCGACGTCGGCGTCACGGTGCTCGACGGTTCGTGTTCGGGCGAGCTGCTCGAGTGCGCGGCGAACCAGCTGTACGAGGGCGACGTTCGGCATGCGGTTTTCCCGACGGTCGCCGGGCACCACTACCTCGTCCGCCTTCACAACATCCACTTCGAGATCCCGATTCCCGAGGCGCCGACCCCCGCGACGGTCACGGGCGGCGTCCGCTTCGAATCGATCTCGCCGCCGGTCAACGACGAGTGCGACACGGCCACGAACATCACCGGCCTGGGCGAGTTCGCCTACGACAACACGCTGGCGAACGACTCCGGCCCGGACGATGCGCCCGCCTGCCACGAGTTCCTGTTCGGCGCGGACACTTGGGCCATCGCCCACGACGTGTGGTTCCGCTGGACATGCCCCGCCGACTGGCCCGCCGACACCGACGCCTCGATCAGCACCTGCGGCGGCGTGTTCATCGACACGAAGATGGCGGTCTATCCCGACGGCTGCCCGGTGGGCCAGCCTCTGGACTGCAATGACGACGACCCCGAGTGCTTCTCGCCCGCAAGCCGCGTGACCTTCACCGCTCATCCGAACGTCGCGTACCTCGTCCGCATCGGCAACTTCCCGGACTTCCAGAATCAGCCGGGACCGGACGGAGCACCGGGCACGTTCACGATCGAGCAGCGACCGAGCTGCATCGTCGCGCCGATGCCCGGAGACGTGACGGAGCCCGAACCCTGCGGCGAAGCGAACAACGACGGCTGCACCGTCAACGGCACCACCACCGAAATCTCCTGCGGCACCACGACGATCTTCGGGACCGCGTCGGTCAACGATCTGGTTCCCGATCTCGACATCTACCGCGTTGTGCTGCCGGTGGAGACCGACGTCTCCATGAGCATCGTGTCGGAGTTCCCCGCGCTCATCGCCGTCCTCGACACGGCGAACTGCCCGCCCGACCTGATCAACCGGAACAGATTCACGATCAACCCGTGCGAAGACCCGCCGGTCGAAGTCTTCACGCACCTGAGCGCGGGGACGTACGACTTCGGCGTCGTCAACCTGAGTTCGCACAGCCCGTGCGGCGGTAAGAACAACTATCGACTCACGATCAGCGTCGCGACCTGCGAGCCCAGCGGACGTTGCTGCATCGCCGGAGAGTCCTGCCAGGTCTTGCCCCACAGCGCGTGCGTTGCGGCGCACGGGTCCTGGGGCGGGGACGACTCCGCGTGCCCGCCGCCCGGGGGGAACTACGTCGCCACCACCTGCGCCGATGGGCTTGAAGACATCTCGGCCACGGGCGCGCCCGGGCCGGCTTGCGATGACTGCGGCGGGATCGTCGACCTCGGCTTCACGTTCCACTTCTACGGACAGGCCTTCACCAGCGTCCACGTCTCATCGAACGGGTTCCTGACCTTCAGCGATGCGCAGTGGGACGGAGCACCCGGCCTCTTCGTGCCGCTCCCCAACCCGGACGTCCACGCGATCATCGCGCCGCTCTGGGCCAACTGGACCACCGAGGGCCCCGCGGGCGGCGTTTTCACGCAGACGCTGGGATCCGCGGGCCACCGGCGCTTCGTCGTGCTCTGGAAAGACGTCCCGAGCGTGGACTTCTCGGGCGCGGTCTCGACCTTTGAGGCCGTCCTTCACGAGGACACCGGCGCGATCGATTTCCGGTACGGTGCGATCGCCGGCATCGATTTCGCCGCAACAGCGGTGTGCAACGACGCGGGCGACGTGGCCGCGACGTTCCCGCAGCCGAGCTCCGACTCGTGTTCATCTCTGGCGCTCGTCATCGAGCCCGACCCCTGCGCTCCCGCCTGCGCCGCGGACTTTGACGGCTCCGGCGGCGTGGGCGTTGCGGATCTCTTCGCCTTCCTCGATGCTTGGTTCGCCCAGTTCCCAGGCGGCACACCGGGCGAGCCGAACGCTGACTTCGATCGCTCGGGTGCGGTCACCGTCGCCGACCTCTTCGGTTTCCTCGACGCCTGGTTCGCCGAGTTCGGCACCTGCGGCGTGTAGCACGCGCTGGGTCCGTCGCTCGGGCCTTCGGCCTTGATGCCCCACGCTGCTCCGGGCCCGAGCGATCAGCGCCGTGCGACGGCCCTGCACCGTCCGCCCTCGATGGGCTCGCTCCCACGCGAAGCCTTCGGGGGCGGACGTTTACTTGGGCTGGCCATGGACCTCCGCGAGAGGCGCCGGCGCGGTCGAGCGGCCCCGGCCCCAAAGCACCCGTCGGTCCCAATTCCAACGCATTCTGTGCGGGCCGCTCCACCGTCGCCGCGAGATCGCCGCGACGCACGGCCGCGACGCAGTTCGGACTTTGACCGGTCGTGCAGCTGACGCCAAGCGCTCTTCCCGTAGTCCCGAAAGCAGCGACCGCGAGGAGCATTGAAACGGTCAAATAAACGAATTGCCGAGCGACGTACTCGATCGGGGGGTTTCTCGGCGCAATAGCAGGGGAAACACGGAGTCCAATATTGTTGATAAGCGAGTCCATTATGTGCAATCTGTGGAGTGCGGGCTCTCTGTAGCCACATTTTGCTTGACGTTCCCCTTGTCGGGGGGTATTTTCCCCGCAGTTACGGCGATTCCGCCGTGACACTGCTCCTTTCTCTCGCGGAGGTGAGACGTGATTCGTATGAAGTGCGCACTGAGCGCAGCCGCTTTGGTGGCTGCGGCCGCTGCGAGTGCAGCCGGTGCTCCCCTGAACCTGGTTTCGGTGAACCCTGACGTCGCATCCATCGGCGTCGCGGTCAGCTACAACGCGACGACTCAGACTTTCACGGCAAGCGGGCGGACTCAGAATCTGCTTCTGCCGTCGCTGGTGAGCGTGCCGCTGGGCAATGTGCGTCAGTTTCTGCTGACCGCGATCATCGACAACAACGGCAACCTCGCCGGTCCGGGGTCGCTCACGGTGCGCGGCGACTACAACGTCTCCGACGAACTGCTCTTCTCGTCGAACACGATCTCCGCGTTCGGCTTCAGCGCGTTCAACAAGTTCGAGTTCGTCTTCATCCAGCAGGCCGGGTCGCTCGCTCCGGTCGGCACGCCGATCGGCACCATCCTGGTGGAGGCGGGGCTTTCGTTCGCCGGCGGCGTACCCGACTTCTACTCGTCATTCGACAGTGCGTTCTTCCCCGGCGGCCCGGGCACAGGTAACGCCGACACCTTCGTCCCCGCACCGGCATCGGCCGGTCTGGTCGTCGGTCTGGGCGCCATGAGCGCGCGTCGCCGCCGCCGCTGATTTCACAACTCCAATCCAGCCAACCGCTCCACGGCTGCGCGGCGTGCGCTGTTGTTCCGCTCGCACTCTCGCCCCGCCGAGCACGCTCGGCTCACACGGAATCGCAAACATGAAACTCGCTTCAGACCGCGCACACCGTCTGTCCCGCCTTCTCGGCCGCTCGGGCAGCGCCCGCCGGGCCGGGGACGCTCCCTTCGAGCACCTCGAAGGCCGCCAGATGCTGGCCCTCACCGGCGTCACGCTGACCTCGTTCCCGCTCGAGTTCTACAACGCCAGCGGCGTGCTGACCTACGACGCCGCGTCGCAGCAACTCGACGTCAACGCGACCCCCACCGGCCTGTTTCTGGCCGACGGCCCGCACCCCATCAGCGCGACCCACGGCGACTTCCAGATCCACGCCCGCGTCGGCGCCTCCGGCCAGCTGCTCGGCGGCGTGGCGGGTGACGACTTCATCTACCGCGGCACCACCGACCTCGGCAGCGGGCCCGTCACCGGCGACCTGCTCACCGGCGAGATCTACGCCTTCGGATTCTTCGATTCCGGCGGCCCCACCGACCAGTACGACTACCGCTTCGTCGTCACCGGCGGCCTGCTCGCCCCGCTCTTTGCCGGGCGCGACATCGGCGTCATCATGACGAGCGAGAACTCGACGTTCGCCAACGACTTCAGCGTGAACTTCGGCGGCAAGGCCAAGGGCACCGCCGGCCCGATCGCGACGCCCGTCCTCTCGAGCATCGCGGGCAACGTCTATTACGACCAGAACAACGACGGCGTCTTCCAGAACACCGAGTCGCCGATCCCCGGCACGCTGGTGACGCTCACCGGCATCAACGACGCCGGCCAGGCCGTGAACCTCTCGACCAACACGCTCGGCGATGGGTCGTACTTCTTCGGCAACCTGCGCCCGGGCACCTACAAGCTCACCGAGACGCAGCCGGCGGGTTACCTCGACGGCAAGGACACCATCGGCACCCCCGGCGGCACGACCACAAACGACATGTTCAGCGACAACGTGCTCCCCGCCGGCTACAACGGCGTCGAGAACAACTTCGGAGAGATCCTCGCCGCGAGCATCGCGGGCAATGTGTACTACGACGCGAACAACGACGGCGTCTTCCAGAACACCGAGTCGCCGATCCCCGGCACGCAGGTGACGCTCACCGGCACCGACGACCTGGGCAACCCGGTCAACCAGTCGACCAACACGCTCGCCGACGGCTCGTACTACTTCGGCAACCTGCGCCCGGGCGACTACAAGTTGACCGAGTCGCAGCCCGCCGGCTACCTCGACGGCAAGGACACCATCGGCACCCCGGGCGGCGCGACCGCGAACGACATGTTCTCCTCGATCAAGCTCGACGCGGGCGTTAACGGCGTGGAGAACAACTTCGGCGAGATCCTGGCCTCGAGCATCTCGGGGTATGTCTACCACGACGCCAACGACGACGGCATTTTCCAGAACACCGAGAACCCGATCCCGGGCACGCAGGTCACACTTACCGGCACCGACGACCTGGGCAACCCGGTCAACCAGTCGACCAACACGCTCGCCGACGGCTCGTATTACTTCGGCAACCTCCGCCCCGGGACGTACAAGCTCACTGAGTTCCAGCCCGCCGGTTACCTCGACGGCAAGGACACGATCGGCACCCCCGGCGGCTCGACCACGAACGACATGTTCAGCGACATCGTGCTGCCCGCCGGCTTCGACGGTGTTCAGAACAACTTCGGCGAGGTTCTCCCGCCTGTCAAGGGCAAGATCCGCGGCACGAAGTACCTCGATCTCACCGGAAACGGTCTCACGCCCGACGACACCGGCTTTGGCGGCGTCACCATCTACATCGATTACAACAATGACGGCGTCAAGAACAGCAACGAACCGTCCACCATTACCGCCTCCGACGGTTCGTACGAGTTCGGCGGTCTCAACGCGGGCAACTACATCATCCGGGAGGTCGTCCCCAACGGCTACATCCGCACGTTCCCGGTCCTCACCGACCGGTATGTCGTGACCCTCAGCACGGGCCAGACCGTCACCGGCATCAACTTCGCGAACGCCGAGAAGGGCTGCGACTGCTTCACGATCTCGAACGTCTACTACGTCATCAACGGCACGAAGGTCGTCACCGACCTGCGCGGCAACACGAACCAGGGTGACGAGGTCACCGTGTGGTTCACGCTCTCGGGCAACGCCCCGGCCGAGCAGTTCACGCTCGTCTCCTACACCGCGCCGGGCTCGACCTTCGTCGCCGCCGACGCGTACCTGCAGGAAATCTACGACCTCGACACGGGCTTCTTCGCCGCGGGCACGCACTCCCTCTCGGTGGTCATCCCCGACTCCTACTACCAGATCGACTTCGTCTGCGGCGCCGCGATCGACACCTTCGGCCCGGCGGGCAGCAACATCTTCTACACCCCGCAGATGCGTCTCATCTCGGCGGACAACGACGGCAACTGCGCCGTCGTCGACAACGCGTCGAGCATCTCCGGCTCGGTCTACCTCGACCGCAACAACAACGGCCTGCGCGAGAGCAGCGACACCGGCCTGGCCGGGGTCAAGGTCACGCTCACCGGCACCGACTACCGCGGGCGCAGCGTCTCGATCGTCAAGTACACCCGCACCGACGGGACCTACACCTTCGGCAACCTCGCGCGGGGCACCTACAAGGTCACCGAGTCCGACCCGTCCGGCTTCGAGGACGGCATCGACTCGCTCGGCTCGCTCGGCGGGACCAAGCCCAGCAACGACGTGCTCGCCAGCATCGCCCTCTCCGCCGCGACCGACGCGCTGAGCTACAACTTCGGCGAACGTCCGGCCTCCTACTCGACGCTCTCGGGCGGCGACACGCAGGCGTCGGTGTTCTGGCGCGGCGGCGACGGCCAGGCCCTCATCCGTTCGCTCAACGGCTCCTCCGGCGCCAAGAACCTGGGCAACTGGCTCGCCTCCAACTTCCCCAACCTCTTCGGGAGCAGCGCCGGTTCGAGCAACAACCTGGCGAACAAGACGAACTCCCAGGTCGCGTCGGCCTTCGCTTCCAAGTTCGACTCGTCCGCCACGAAGGTCGAGGCCGAGATCCTCGCGACCGCCCTGTCCGTGTTCGTCTCGAATTCCAGCCTCGCGGGCGGCAACTACGGCGCGGCCTACGGCTTTATCGTGACCTCCGCCGGCATCAGCGGCGAGTGGATCAACGTCGGCTCGGCGGGCTCGTACCTGGGCGTGAGCAACAACTCCAAGCTCACGGTCTTCGACCTGCTCAAGAAGACCAACAGCAAGGCCTCCAACGGCACGATCTTCTCCGGCGACAACACCAAGCGCAGCGCGATCGTCGCCCTGTTCGACTCGGTGAACGAGTCGGGCGCCCTCGTCTGAAGCCCTGGTAACCCCTGGCTCCCACAACAACCCGGCCCTCGCGGCCGGGTTGTTTCTTTTTGCTCGATCCGACTCACCGGGCCGGGCAGAGCCACTCCACCCCCGGCGTGTAGCCGATGAGTTTGTAGAGCTGCTCGCGGGTCTGCATCTGCGGCAAAGACGACGAGACGTCGCCGGATTCTCGCAACTGGCCCAGGGCCCGCGTGACGGCCCCCATCGCGACGCGCAGCATCGACACGGGGTAGATCACGCACGCGTAACCCATCTCGCCGAACTTCCGCGCGGGGATGATCGGCGTCTTGCCGAACTCGGTCATGTTCGCCAGAAGCCACGGACGCCGCGGCGCGACTCCGTCGCCTCCCTGGCCGCCGCTCGCGATCGATTCGTTCAGGCGCCGCGCGAACTGACGAAACTCGTCCTCGCTGGCCAGACCCTCCGGGAAGATCATGTCCGCACCTGCCTCCACGTACGCCCTCGCCCGCGTCACCGCCTCTTCCATCCCCGCCACCCCGCGCGCATCCGTCCTCGCACAAACTACAAACCCACTCCCGCGTTCTTCGCTGCGCTGCT
>CALMQD010000051.1 GCA_937871415.1 uncultured Phycisphaerales bacterium
GCGCTGACGGCGGTGTCGGGCCGGTTCACGCTCCGCCCGCTTCGCATCGGGGCACGGCCAAGCCAATCGTGAGGCGGCCCGGGATTCCCCATGACGCAGGCGAGTCGGCTACACTCTGCCCCCTATGACCAGAGACGAGATTTTCGGCAAAGTTCGGGATGTGTTGGTGGACGCGCTCGCGGTGGACGAAGAGGAAGTGACGCCCAACGCGTCTCTGGTGGGTGACCTCGGCGCCGAGTCGATCGATTTCCTCGACATCGTCTTCCAACTCGAGAAGTCGTTCAACGTGAAGATCGCGCAGGGCGAACTGTTCCCCGAGGGGGCGAACATCACGCAGGATCCGCGTTACGTGGTCGATGGCCGCGTGACGCCCGACGGCCTGGCGCAACTCAAGGGCCGCCTGCCGCACGTGGACTTCACCGAGTTCGCGAAGGACCCGCAGGTGGGGAAGGTCATCAACGTGTTCACGGTGCAGACGATCGTCAACTTCATGGCGCGCAAGCTCAACGTGGCTTGAACGCACGGGCCGGCCCGCCAGCCCGCCGGCCCCCCCGCCCCCCCCGCCCCCCGCCCCCCGCCCCACTCTCCCCTCGTTCTCCCTCTTCTCCTTCGGTGGACCGTGTTCGACCCATGCGGGAGCCGCTCCCATGCGCTGGATGTGGATCGATCGCGTCGTGGAACTGCAGCCGGGCAGGCGCCTGGTCGCGGTGAAGAACGTATCGCTGGCCGAGGAGCACCTGCACGATCACTTCGAGGCCGAGCCGGCCAAGGGGCTCAGCGCGGCGCCGGTCATGCCGGCGAGCCTGATCATCGAGGGGATGGCACAGACGGCGGGGATCCTCGTGGGGCACGCGGAGGGGTTCCGCGAGAAGGTGATCCTCGCCAAGATCGCGCGGGCCGAACTGAACTTCGACGTCGCGCCGGGGTCGACGATCCGCTACACCGCCGAGATCGAGCGCATGGACCCCGTCGGAGCCTCCACCCAAGGCCGGATCGACGTCTTCGATCACGCACGGCCCGACGACGGGTACGTGCCGATGGGCACGATCGACCTGCTCTTTAGCCACCTCGACAACAACCTCGGGCAGGCGGGCCGGTCGGGCGAGGCCTTCCCCGAGCACAACTTCGTCTTCGGCGAGGGGTTCAAAACGCTGCTGCGCACCAGCGGCGTAGCGATTCCCGGAGAGTGAACGGACACGGCCGGGGTCAGTCGGGCTGAAGCCACACGAGCAGTTGGGCGCGCGGGCGCGGCTCGACGTGCTCGCTCTCGAACGGGATCTGCATCAGTCCGACGACGACCGGGATGGCCGAGATCGCGATCGCCCATTCGGAGACTCGTCGCGCCAGGGGTTCGCGTCGGCGGCCGACAACCTCGCAGATCGTGACCACCAGCACCACCGAGGCGCACTTGAAGGCGATAAGGCCCCCGAAGCCGCCGAGCTCGATGACGCGGTGGGCGATGCCGTTGACTTCGATGCCGCCGAAGTGGGCCAGGATCGTGTTCGTCACGATGAGGTCGAGAAAACAGACCAGCACGTACCAGGCGTAGCGGTCGGGGAAGAGCACGGGACGCCGCAGCAGACGCGGCAGGGCGGGGAAGCCGGACATAGGCGGCCCTCCGGAATCTCTCGGCGATCGAACGATCGCCTCAGGAGTTCCTTACGCTCAGCGCCTCGCGGCAGATGCGGTCGAAGAGCTGTTTCGGCGCGGGTCGCCCGGTCCAGCGGGTGAACTGGGCCGCCGCCTGCTCCACGAACATCGAGACCCCGTCGATGACCGGCAAACCACGCGTGCGGGCGGCGAGCAGGAAGGGCGTCTCGACCGGGTTGTACACCGTGTCCATGAACACGGCGTGCTTCGGGCAGGCGGACATCTCGGCCACGGGCGCCGCGAGGCCGCCGGGGTCGGGCCCACCGGTCATGCCGACCGGCGTGCAGTTGATGAAGGCGTCGGCGCGGGCGCTGGGCAAGGACGTCGTGTCGGCGGCGATGACGCGGCCGGCGCCGGAACCGAGCTGGGCGAGGCGGGCATTCAACTCGACGGCGATCGCCTCGGCCTTGTCCTTCGAGCGGTTGAAGACCTCGACCGCCGCGCCGCGCGAAGCGCAGGCCCAGATCGCGGCGCGAGCGACGCCGCCGGCGCCGATCACGCCGACGGTCCGTCCGGCGATTCCGGCGAGCACGCCGTCGAGAAGATCGGCAATCGCCGAGGCATCCGTGTTGGTGATAGAGCCCGAGTGCCCTCGCTGCGTCCCCCCGCTGCCCGCGCCCACCGTGGGCCCGTCGATAGCGAGTGTGTTGGCGGCGCCGATCGCGACGACGCCCGGGTCGGCGATGATGCTGAGGCCGGCGTCGTCTCGCCTCCCATCCGCCCATCGCACGAGCATCTCCTTGAAGGGCATGGTCACGCTCAGGCCCGCGAGGTCGAGCCCGGCAAAGTCGAGCAGTTCGTCGATCGTCGCCTTGAAACTCAGGTACGTGGCTTCTGGGTCGTTGTCGTCCGCGGCGATGGGCAGGGGCAGGTACACGCCGTCGAACCCGATCGCCTCGAACCCCGCGTTATGCACCAGCGGCGAGAGTGAGTGCGCCACGGCGCTGGGGCTTCCGATCACGCCGTACACCTTTGTGGTCGGCTTGATCGCGCGGAAGCGGTAGATGTCGATCAGTTCGCGCACCGTCGGTTGACCGGGCGCGGTGGTCGAGGCCTTGCGGAGGCTGGCGAAGGTGAGAAAGCCGCCGAACTTGGGCGCCAGGACCCGCGACAAGAGTCCGAACTCGCCCATCGCCAGCCCGATCATGGGCTTCTGGCCTGACGAAGCGTTTTCTCGCAACAGGTCGAAGACCTCGAGGTTGTCGCGGAGTGAGCGTGCGCGGAAGGCGAACTTCACGACGCTCGCCGCGGGCTCGTGCTGCATCCTGACGACGCGGCGCGACAGGTCCGCCGGGCGTCCGGAGAAATCATGGGTTGAGAGGATGAGGCCGGTCGTCGCGTCGGCTCGCAACTGGCCGGGGTGGGTCACGGCGAGGTTGATCTTCTGGCGGATGTTGGCGCTGCGGGTGTACGCGGCGTACTCGAAGTCGAGGTATCGGGGCGGGTGGTGCTTGAGTTCGCCGGCGCTCGCGGAATGGCCGCGAGTGTTGCTGCCGCTGGACGCGGTGCCGAGGTGCTCGTAGAGGGTCACGCGGGCGTGCTCGTCGTCGGTGTACCCGCCGACATCTCCGGCCTCCGACGCGGCGCGGCAGGTGACGATGCAGGCCAGGGGAGACGCCGCGACGAGGCGCAGGATCGCGTCGACCTGTGCGGGGTCGAGTTCGTCGGACCGGCCCGGCGCGATGCCGGTGAAGAACTCATCGATCCGGAACTCGACAAGGTCGGCGCCGGCGTCGCGGGCGGCGAGGGCGTCGGCGGCGGCCTGGGGCTCGTCGTGGACCATGATGGGCACGCAGATCAGCGTCATGCGCGACAAGCGTAACGGTCCGGGTCGGTCCCCGCCGGCGCGGGGCCGCGGGCTGCATCCGGGCGCGCGGTTCGACCGATACTGGAACCGTGAGCACAGCCGGGTCCGCGATCTCGCCGCACGATTCCACGACATTACCCGACGGCCTCGGCGCGCCTTTGCGGCGCGAGCGTGAGGCGCTCTACGCCGAGGGCGTGATCGCCGGGCGTTCGGGCAGGCGGTTCGACGTGTGGCCCGTGGGGATGACGCGTGACGCCGGCGCGGCGCTGCGTGATCTCGTGCGCGAACCCATCGCCGGCGCTCCGAGCGCGAGCGGTGCCGGGGCTCGGCCGCGCCGGGCGCTGGAGACCGGCCTGGCGTTCGGGCTGGCTTCGTCGTTCATCCTCGAGGGTCTTGCGCACAGCGCGGAGACCGGAGCGGGGCCCGGGGGCGGCTTCCACCTGACTTCGATCGACCCGTTCCAGACGCGCGACTGGGACGGGGCGGGCGTGGAGCACCTGACGCGCGCGGGGGCCGCGCCGGCGCACACGCTGATCGAGGAGGGTTCGGAAACGGCGATGGCGCACCTGGCGTCGCGCGGCGCCCGTTTCGACTTCATCTTCCTCGACGGCGACCACCGGTTCGACGCCGTGTTCGTGGACCTGTTCTTCGCGGCGCGGCTCGTCCGCCCCGGCGGGCTCGTCGTGCTCGACGACGCGTGGATGCCCAGCGTGAGGAAGGCCGCGGCGTTCGGCGTGCGCAACGGCGTCTTCTTCGCGGATCCGCGTCCACACGGGCCGTCGGAGGCGGGCGCATCGCCCCTGAAACGGTTCCTGCTGCTGCGGGCCAACCCGGATGCGCACCTGCGCCCGTGGGACCATTTCGTCGACTTCTGACCTGCCCTGATCGCCGGCGCTCTACGGTTCAAGCGATGTCATCGACGCGCCGACCGGTCACGCTGACGCTCGCCCACTCGCCCGACCCGGACGACGTGTTCATGTGGTGGCCGCTGACGGGGATGGTCGATCCGGGCGATCCCGCGCGGGTGGTGTCGCCGCCGCCGGAGGACCTGCGGCGTGAACTCGATGCGCTGGGGTGGTCGTTCCGGGCGGTGCCCGCGGACATCGCGGAACTCAACCGGCTGGCGATCCGGAGCCTGGACGAGCCCGCGGCCTCGTACGACATCACCGCGCTGTCGATGTTCACGTACGCGCACGTGCAGCGCGACTTTGTGCTGACTAGTTGCGGCGCATCGGTCGGGCTGGATTACGGCCCGAAACTCGTCGCACCCCCGCTCCCCGGGCTCCTTGCGCCGCCGGGCGCCGACGCGCCGGCGCACGCACCGAGCGCCGAGGCGATCCGATCGCTCATTGCGCGCGGCGGGGGCGCGATCGCCGTCCCGGGGGTGCAGACCACGGCGTTCGCGTGCCTGTGCATGCTCATGGGATGGAAGAGCGCGGACGATTGGCGCGGGCGCGTGGTCGAGATGCCCTTCGACGCCATCCTGCGTGCGGTCGAGACCGGGCGCGGGCCCGGCGGGGGCGGGGAGGGGGGAGGCGGGCCGCGCATCAGCGCCGGATTGCTCATCCACCAATCGCAGTTGACGTACACGCAGCACGGCCTGGTGGAACTGGTGGACTTCGGGCGCGTGTGGAAAGAGGCGACGGGCCTGCCGCTGCCCCTGGGGGGCAATGCGCTGCGGCGCGACCTGGAGACGCGGCTCGGCCCGGGCTCGCTGCAGCGCTTGACGGACCTGCTCGATCGATCGGTCCGGTTCGCGCTCAAGCACCGCGAGGAATCGACGCGGTACGCGATGAAGTTCGCGCCCGAGATCGACCGCGCACAGGCGGATCGGTACATCGACATGTACGTGAGCGACTACACGCTCAACCTCGGCGAGAAGGGCGCGAGGGCGGTCGAGCGTCTGATCGGGCACGCGGCGAGTCTGGGTCTGTGCCCGGCGCTGGGGTGCGGGCGTCAGCACATCGTGTGGGCGGCGACGGGCGCGCGTCAAAACGCGAGCCCGGGGGCTCGCGTGGAATGAGCGTGCGTTTGAAGAATCGACCGAGGGCGGCGGATCAGGCCTTGCCGATGAGGGTCTTGGGCAGGCCCAGCGCGTTGTTCTTCTTGGGGTCGAACTTCTTGTCGGCGGTCATCTTGGCGATGCGCTCGGCGCGGGTGAGCAAGCTGCGCACGCCGGCGTAGTTGCAATTGGTCTTCAGAGA
>CALMQD010000052.1 GCA_937871415.1 uncultured Phycisphaerales bacterium
CGCAAGACCAGCCCGCCGCCCATCGCGGGAGGGTTGTTCGGTGCGGCGCACGCTGGCGGCGGCGCGTCGGGGGGAGCACCGGGAAGCGCGGGCGACTCCGCGGGCGCGCCCAATCCACCCCGACTGAGCGTCACACAACTGGCGACGATGATCGAGCGCGCTCTGCGCGACCACGTGCCGACGGGCCTGAAAGTCGTCGGCGAGATCAGCCAGTTCCGCGAGCGCACGCACTGGTACTTCGACCTCAAGGACGAGAACGCCCTGGTGTCGTGCGTGATGTTCGCCTCGGCGGCACGCAAAACGCCGTTCACGCCGCAGATCGGGCAGCAGGTGCTGTTGACGGGGCGCGTGGATTACTACGCCAAGCAGGGCAAGACGACCTTCATGGTTGACAAGATGGAGCCGGTGGGCGCCGGCGCACTGGAACTGGCGTTCCGGCAACTCTGCGACGAGCTCCGCGCGCTGGGGTACTTCGACGAGTCGCGCAAGCGGACTCTCCCGCTCCTGCCCAGGCGCATCGCGGTCGTCACCAGCCGCACCGGCGCCGCGCTCCAGGACGTCATCGACACCGTCGCGCGCCGTTGCCCCGCGCTCGAACTGGCGCTGGTCGACGTGCGCGTGCAGGGTGAAGGCAGTGCGCCGGAGATCGCCGCGGCGCTGCGGCGACTGGGCCAGCGACACCGCGAACTGGCGATCGACGTCGTCCTGCTCACCCGGGGCGGCGGCAGCCGCGAGGATCTCTGGGCTTTCAACGACCGCGAACTGGCCCGGGCGATCTACGAATCGCCCGTGCCCGTGGTCGCGGCGATCGGGCACGAGACCGATACCACGATCGCCGAACTGGTCGCCGACGTTCGGGCGGCGACGCCGACCCAGGCGGCCATGCGGATCGCGCCCGACCGCGCCGCGCTTACGCAGCAGATCGACGCGATCGAATCGCGGTTGGGCGGGCTGGTATCGCGCCGCCTCCAACTGGAACGCTCCCGCGGGAGCGAACTCGCCGCCGAACTGCGCTCCGCCGGACGGGAACTCGTGGCGCAGGCGACCGGGCGCGTGGACCGGGCTTCGGCAGCCCTCGAACGCTGCCGCCCGGTGGCGGTGTACGCGCAGCGCGAGTCGGAACTCAAGCGTGTCGCGACGCTCCTGAATGCCGCGGTGCAAGGGCTGGTCCGACGCGCGGACATCGATGAACCGGCGCGACGGCTGGGCGCCGCCTGGTCACGCAGGCTCGCCGCGGCGGAGTCGTCAATCGCCGCGCTCGACCGGGGCCTGGACCTCGTCGGGCCGTCGAGCGTCATGCGCCGCGGCTATTCGCTCACACTCAAATCCGACGGCCGGGTCGTACGGTCGACCGACGATGTGCGTGCGGGCGAGACCCTGACCACGCGCCTCGCCGATGGCAGTTTCGACTCGACCGTGAACGGTCCGGAGGGCTCGCCGGGTGCTGAAAGGGCGCCGCGATTCGCGCCCCTGC
The DNA here is from genome assembly GCA_937871415.1 of uncultured Phycisphaerales bacterium. Lineage (GTDB taxonomy): Bacteria > Planctomycetota > Phycisphaerae > Phycisphaerales > UBA1924 > JAHBK01. The sequence continues at coordinate 1,475 of CALMQD010000052.1, forward strand.
CGCCGCCACGAAAGACCCGAACGCAGCGCCGAGACCCGGAGCCGGGGCCCGGGCTCTTCGGCTCGGCATGACGGCCCGGCGCTATGGTTCTTGCCTATGGGTCAGGCACCGAGCAAGCCGTCTTCCGCCGAGCGTCCGACGTTCGAGGATGCGCTCGCCCAGGTCGAGTCGATCATCGAACGCATCGAGTCGGGGGAGGCGGGGCTGGAAGAGAGTTTGCGTGAATACGAGCGCGGGGTGCAACTGCTCACCGTGTGCCGCGAGCAGCTCGCCGCGGCCCGGCAAAAAGTCGTCGATCTGACCGCGAAACTCGCTCAGGGAACCGACGGCGGGAGCGGCGGTTCGGGCGGCGCAGTCTGATAGTCTTCGAACGCCGCGTGAGGGAGACCCCAGCGCCCGCTCGGGCAACCGTCTTCGGGCCCGGCTCTTCCAAGTCCCAGCGCCCGAACGGCCGATGGTCTGGGCGGTCGGCACGGGTGCAACCAGCGGCACGCGACGATACAGGCAGGTCCGGACGACGCCCCACGAATGCACGCTTACGAGGTCTATCAACTCGCCGGTCGGATCACCTGGCTCGTCTTCGTCTTCGCCTTCGGCGCGTGCGCCGGCAGCCTGATGAATGTGCTGGTCTATCGGTTGCCCCTGGGCCTGGGTGTGGTCACACCCCCAAGCGCCTGCCCGGCGTGCGAGACGCGTCTGACCTGGCGCGAGAACATCCCGGTCTTCGGGTGGCTGTTTCTCCGCGGGCGTTGCCGCTTCTGCAAAAGCCGCATCAGCGCCGAGTATCCGCTGGTCGAGGCCTTCGTCGGCCTGCTGCTCGCGGTGACGTTCTATCTCTGGTACCTGGCGCCGGTGGACGCGACGTTCCTCGGTATTCACATCGGGCATATCCGTCCCGAGTGGGCGCTGTCCGATCGGTTCGACGCCTTCCCACGTCAGACGTGGCCGTTCTTCGTCGTCCTCGCCGTGCTCCTGCCGCTGCTGGTCGCCATGACGCTGGTGGACTTCAAGACCTGCACGATCCCGTTGCCGCTTCCCTGGGCCGCGGCCGTCACCGGCTTGGTCTTCCACACCGGCTACGCGATTTACTTCAGCGCATCGCACGCCAACCTGCCCCGGTTCGCTCCGGGTTGGCTGTGGGCGATCGCGACGCCCGGAGGGAACGAGCCGAACACGCCCCACGCGTGGTGGTGGATCGGCGCTTCATTCGGCGGAATGGTGGGGCTGGGTATCGGTGTGTGGCTGTTGGAGAAAGGCCACATCCGGCGCAGTTTCGCCGACTACCACGAATGGGAGGAACAGGCGATCGCCGATCTCCGCAAGGCGCAGGGTGATCCCGGCGAGCCGGGCTCGAACAACAGCGCCCCGTCGACGCCCGAACACGGACTCAAGCCCACCGATGCTCGCCGACCCCCGCCGCATCTGCTGGGCCCCGTTGCGGCATTCGTTGGCACGCTTCTCACCTTTTCGGTCGCGGGATGGTTGCTTTCGCGCGTGACGGCGGTTCCCGCCTGGGTCGGACTCGCAGTGGGGGGGCTCGCTGCCCCCGCGATCGCAGGACGCCTGCACGCGAGGCAGCACGGCCCGTCGGAACCGGTGGAGACCGACGCCGGCGACCCGGCGATGTGGATCGCCTATCCGCACGCACGCCGCGAAATGCTGAAGGAACTGATCTTCCTCGCCCCCTGCCTGGCGCTCGGTGCCGTGAGCGGACTGATAGCCGCACGCATGGGTCAATACCAAACTCCACCACTTTGGGTGGTTGTATTGGCTGGCGTGTGCATGGGCTACCTGATCGGGGGAGGAGTCGTTTGGGGTGTCCGGATCTTTGGTTCCCTCGGCTTCGGCAAGGAAGCGATGGGGCTTGGCGATGTGCACCTGATGGCCGGTGTTGGGGCGTGCCTGGGGTGGATCGACGCCGCGTTGGCGCTGCCACTCGCGGCCTTTGTCGGGCTCCTCTGGACGCTGATCTCCGCTCTCTCCGGCGGGGGGATGAAGCGCACGATGCCCTTCGGGCCCTATCTCGCCGCGGCGACGGTCCTGATCCTTTTCGGCAAACCGCTGATCGAGTCCGGGCTGACGCAGATGCTGGCGATCCCTCCGACCCAGCCGGGCGTCAACCTGCCCTGAGCACGAGCCTGTCGCGCGTGCTGTTGTCGGATGCGCCGGGGCCCGCCCGATCGCTCATATACTCGCCGCGCTCGCCGGAGCCTGCGCACAAACCGAGCCTTCCCGGTGCATGTGCGTGTCCAGTCTGACCGATAGTGGAAGGGATTCCACTCGGGCCCAGAGGAAGCGGCCCGCTCGCGCTACGCGCATGAACACACGGAGATTTGCGATGGAGACTCGTCACAACGTCTGGTCCAAGGGCCGCACCTTCGCCAAGGTGGCCACGATCGCCCTGCTGGGCGTCGGACTGTTCGCAGGAGGCTGCAACAAGGGCCTGAAGGAAGAGAACGCCCAGTTGATCCAGGAGAACACGCAGCTCCGCGATCAGAACGCTCAGCTGCAGGCGACGAACGCCGCGCTGCAGGCCTCGGCCTCCAGCGGCATGAGCGGCGACGCCGGTTACGCCGGCGGCGGCGACAGCGGCGGCACGACGCGCCGCGCCCGGGGCGGCGGCAGCGAGACCGTCATCGAGATCGCCGGCGACGTCCTCTTCGATTCCGGCAAGGCGACCCTCAAGTCCACCGCCAAGAAGGAACTCGATCGAGTCGTCTCCACCATCAAGAGCAAGCATTCCGGCCGCACCGTCAAGGTCATCGGGCACACCGATTCCGACCCGATCAAGAAGAGCAAGTGGGGCAGCAACGAGGCGCTGAGCGAGGCCCGCGCCGGCGCCGTGGCGGACTACCTGGCGAGCAAGGGCATCTCGCGCAGCTCGATCACCACTGTCGGCAAGGGAGCCAGCGAGCCCAAGGGCTCGAAGGCCGCCTCCCGGCGCGTCGAGATCGTCATCGTCGAGTAACTTTCCGGACCCGCCCGCGGCCGCCACAGGTGCGGACGGGACCGATGCAGGTGCTATACTTCAGCCCGTGACGTCCGCAAGGGCTTCACGGGCCTTTTCTTCGGGTTCCGGCGGCCTCGCCGTGACCGATGACAAGTCGACGCGGGCGATTGGCGCAGTTGGCTAGCGCGCATGCATGACACGCATGAGGTCACTGGTTCGAGTCCAGTATCGCCCATTCTCGCGTTCGAGCGACCCACGGTGCCCGACGGCCCGTGCCCCGGGCAGGCAGCCGCCGACGGCTCCGCGTTCGCCGGCGAGTCGCCACGCTAGCTCAGCTGGTAGAGCAGCGGTTTTGTAAACCGCAGGTCGCCGGTTCGATCCCGGCGCGTGGCTCCATGCGCGGTTGACTCCCCGCGCCGACGGTTCGGTCCGGGTCCGATACCGCCCGATGGCCATCGTTTCACCAGCGCGAACCGGTCGGCGACTCGCGTCCGGCATAGACATCCGGCCGCCTTGCCGATACTGTCCCCTCCAACCTTTGGGCGTGTGCCGGAGTGGCCAAACGGGGCAGACTGTAAATCTGCTGGCTTTACGCCTACGGGGGTTCGAATCCCTCCGCGCCCATTGATGCTCTCAACCGAGACGTGAACGACCCGCCGGACCTGCGACAGGTCCCGGCCGGGCGGTCGCGTTGTGACTTGGAACCGACCCATCCGGGTCGAGGCCGGCGTCGATCAGGTCGCCGGGTGGCTGTCGCTGTCGTCGTCAAGTCGTGGGGCCTGGCCCTCGAGTTGAGCCAGGTGCCGGATCGTCCCCGAGTGCACCGCTCCGCAGCGCGGGCACGCAATCCCGTGCACGCCCTCGGGCTCATCCGCGAGGCTCTGGCCGCACGAAAGGCACACGTCGTAATGGTGCAGCCGGTGCGTGATCTTGTGCACCGCGACCGCGACACCGGCGATCGCCACGCCGACCACGGGGATCCATGTGATACCCGAGAGCGCAATCGCCGTCGTCGCGGCAAGGAGAACGAGCACCACCACGCCCAAGGCGCGCCGCCGGAGAGTTCGGATCCAGTCCCGCTTCGCGATCATTTCGGCAGGAGTGTAGCAATCGACGGGCCGGTCCCGACCCGACAAGACCACGCCCGGGTATCGGCCTAGGAACCGACAACGGTTTACACGTTGCGGTAGGCGTCGATGACCTCCCGGATCCGCGTGGGGTTCGGAAGGTCTCCCGC
>CALMQD010000053.1 GCA_937871415.1 uncultured Phycisphaerales bacterium
CGCGATCGGTATGCTCGGCGTGCTCGGCGCTCAGGCCCAGATCCTCTGGTTCGATGCGGTCGCTCTCGCAGAGCATCACCGCCCGCTGCACCGCGTTGACGAGTTCGCGCACGTTACCGGGCCAGTCGTGCGCCGAGATCGCCCGGGTCGATGCCGGAGAGAGCGAGAGCCCGCTTCGACCGTAGCGCTTCGCCAGGCGATCGATCATCGTCTGCGCGATCAGGACCGCGTCCCCGCCGCGCTCGCGCAGCGGGGGGATGCGGACGGTGAACGCGTTGAGCCGGTACAGGAGGTCGCGTCTGAACGCCCCGGCGGCGACGCGCTCCTCCAGTTTCTGGTTCGACGCGGCGATCACCCGCACCCGCACCGTGCGTTCCTTTGTGCCGCCGACGCGCCGGAACCGTCCGGACTCGACCACCAGCAGCAGCTTGGCCTGAAGATCCAGCGGCATCTCCGAGATCTCGTCGAGAAAGATCGTGCCGCCGTCGGCCATCTCGAACAGGCCCGCGCGGGCCTCGCGAGCGTCGGTGAACGCGCCCTTCTCGTGACCGAAGAGTTCACCCTCGACCAGGTTCGCCGGGAGCGCCGAGCAGTTCACGTGGACGAAGGGCGCGCTGGCGCTCTTGCCGGTCTGCCGCGCGGCGTGCGCCTCGGCCTGCGAGTGGATGTGGCGCGCCAGCACGCCCTTGCCCGCCCCGGTCTCACCGGTCAGCAGGATGCACGGAAGAGGTGCGTTGCCCGTTCCGTCGGCGCCGTCGCCCGCCAGCGGGATGGCGCTCAGACGCGTCGCCAGACCGAGGACCGATTTCCATGCCGGCGAGTCGCCCAGCGCCTCGTGGTCGCGATCACGCGACTGCTCCAGGCGCTCGTAGAGCCGAACCCGCTTGGCCAGCCGCCGGTGCTCCAGCCACTTCTCGACCTGGAGGCTGAGTTCCTCCATCGAGATGGGCTTCTGCAGGTAGTCGTCGGCGCCCAGACGCATCGCGTTCACCGCGGTCTCGACCGTGGAGAACGCCGTCATCACCACGATCACCCCGTCGTACGCCTCGGCACGCAGGTCTCGGACCAGGTCCAGACCGTTCTCCGCGCCCAGGGAGATGTCGGTCAGCACCATGTCGTACTCGGCGGCCTGGAGCAACTTGCGAGCGCTCGCGAGCGTCGCCGCCTCCCCCGTCTCGTGCCCGCCCCGATTCAACGTGCGCTTGATCGTGAACCGCAGGTTCTCTTCATCTTCGATGATGAGGATCTTCGCCACTGCCTGCCCCTGTCTGGCCAATCCTGGCCACCTGTTGATCCTTGGCCACCTCGGGGTGGACAGGTAAGGCCACCCGGAAGATCGCGCCGCTTCTCGAACCCGAGCTCATGGCGCCAGAATCGGCCTGCTGCGTCTGAAGCAGGGTGATCTGACCCCCGTGGGCCCGAACGACTTGGAGAGCCGTTGCAAGCCCGATGCCAGTGCCGTCGCGCTTCGTCGTGAAGTATGGAGCGAAAATCCGCTCGTGCATATCCGGCGGTACGCCGGGTCCAGAGTCCGCGACCTCCACCGTCCAACAGAGCGATTGCCCCGTCTGTACCGCGTCCCGCTCGCTCTCCGGGGCCCCGTTCCGGGCGGTTATCCGGACCCACTTGGGCCCATCGGGCACCATCATCGCCGCATCCACGGCGTTGGCGATGAGCGCGCCCAGCGCGTGCTCCAGATGGACGTGATCGGCGATCACTTTCGCCGGCGCGCGTTCGGCGTCGAGCACCACCTCCACACCCTTGGCCGCCCCGGAAGCGATGTAGACGTCCGCCGTCGAGCGCAGGAACGCGGGGCAGTCGATCTCGTGGAGCGAGAGTTGAGCCGGACGCGTTGCGCGGAGGAGGTCGGCCAGCCAACGCTCAAAGCGATCGATCGACGCGATGATGCGTGTCTGGTTGTCGAGCAGGTCGGCGCGCAGGTGCGCCAGTTCGGGCGATTCGGTGAGCACCGGCAACGAGCACTTCTCGATGTCGGTCTTGGAAACTTCCGCCAGGCCGCGGATGCCCGAGAGCGGGTTGCGCAGATTGTGAGCCAGCCTTCGCACCATCTCTCCCAGCGCCGCCAGGCGCTCGCGATCAACGCGTTCATCCTGCAGGGACTTGACCATCCCGGTCATGTGGTTGACCTCTCGCGAGAGCAGGCGGAGTTCGTCCTTGCCGGCCTGGCCCCGGACCTCGATTCGGTGCGCAAAGTCGCCCGACGCGATGCGCGACGCGGCGGTGCGCAGGTCGGAGATCGGGCGCAGCACCCACCGGCGGACGAGGAACATCCCCAGCAGCACCACCTGGGCCACGACCACGAGGGAGAGCAGGAGCACCATCGAGAAACGCGCGCGAAGGTCGCGCACGTGCGTGAGCGACAGCTCGGTCGACGCGATGATCTGCCGTTCGATGCGCTCGATCAGGCTGTGCAGTTCGTTCAGTTCGTGGAGCGCCGTCAAACGCGTCGCTTCCACTCCCGGCGGAGGTTGTGCCGCGTTGGCGCCCCGGGTCTGCTCCAGCCACGAGCGGATGGTGTCGTGCGCTGCGCTCAGTCGCCGGTGGATGTTGGACGTGGCAGTCTTGCCCGAGACGATGGCGACGGCCTCGATGGAGTCGAGCTTGCGCAGATTCGTCGTGGCGGCCGCGAACGAAGACTCCACACGCCGCGAGTCGTCAACGACCGGCCCTTCGCCGGGGTCCGGGTGCTCGCGCTCCATCGCGGCGAGTTCCTCGCCGGAACGCAGCACGTCCTCGATCTGCTGGATACTGACCTTGGTGGCCGCGAGACTCGAGAGCACGGCCGACATGTCGCGGAACGGCTCGCGGGACTCCCGGTCCATCGTCGAGAACGACCAGAACGCCGCGCCGATCGCGAGCAGAGCCGCCGCCGTCAGCAGGGCGAGCAGCATCGCGAATCGGACCTGGAGTGACATGTGTACGAGCTTAGCGCTGGCGCGGCGCACAACGCGCCGGGTCGTGGCTCAGTGCGACGGGGCAAAGTCCCAGGACCAGCCGGCCTCGTGCTCGGGATCGGGCGTGGTCGACACGTGCCCATCGACGAACGCGACGTTCACCTTTCCCGCGTGGCGCTTGCCCGGGAACCACCACCCGTCGTAGAACATCGGATCGCTGTTCCCCAGCGGGCCCGTGAAGACCGGAGAACGGTCCATCTCCTGCGCCTTGCGACCGTCAACATCGAGCAGCAGCGGGAGGGTGGCGGGGGAGACCTCGCCGTACCCCTCGAGCACCGCGCTCGTCAGGGTGACCTGGAAGTTGTTGGTGTTCTGATAAAGGCGGTCCGACCACTGGAGCCGGATATTGAAGCCGTACGAGACGCTCGTCGCGGGGCCCACGCCGCCCTGCGAGCAGGGCGCGAAGCGAGTCAGCACGACCTCGCCCGGCACTTCGACGCATCGCATCGGATCGCGCCCGGATCGATCGGGCAACCGAATGGTGTTGAGGTTCGGTTCGGACCAGAACTCGTCGATGCCGTACTGAGACTCCATGAACGTCTCGAGTCGGAATCGATTGCGCCCCGCGCCGCCCTGTGCGACGGGCAGTTCGTCATCGCCGCGCGCCGGGTGCAGCGTGTCATCGGCCCAAACCTGGAAGTCGAACGCGACCGACCGCTGCGACATCTGACACTTGAAAGTGCGGGCGGTCGAGATGGCGCCGCGAGCGGCGGGCAGGAGAAGCGCGATCAGCGTCGCGAGGATCGCGACGACCACCAGCACTTCCATGAGTGTGAACGCGCGCAAACATCTACGCGATTCGTATTGCCGTGAAGTTGGCTGCGGCGAACTCGGCATCTTGGCGAAGTCTGCTCTGGCTAGTCCGGACTGCCAGCCTTCATCTTTGTACCGCGCTCCATCGGGCTCTGCAAGTCCAATGGCCCACAAACGGGAAAGGTTATGGGTCGAACGACTGGCCAGGGCTGGCCAAATCGACACTTCGATCGTTACCCGCATCCGCTCTAGTCTGCCGGGCCGCGGCAGATACGACCGCCACTGCCCCACTCGGAATCC
>CALMQD010000054.1 GCA_937871415.1 uncultured Phycisphaerales bacterium
AGCACTTCTCGGTCAACGTGATGATCCAGCGCGATTCGGTGCGCGAGCGCCTGCACAACCGCGAGCAGGGCATCAGTTACACCGAGTTCAGCTACATCCTGCTCCAGGCGTACGACTTCCTGGTGCTCTTCCGCGACCACGCGGCGCACGGGGTGCGCCAGCCCGTGACGATCCAGTGCGGCGGGAGCGACCAGTGGGGCAACATGGTCGGCGGCATCGAGCTCATCCGGCGCGTCCGCGCCGTGGAATCCGCCAGGTCGGGCGGCGAAGCGGAAAGCGGCGAGCCCCACGCGCCGGCGTTCTGTCTCACGGCGCCGCTCGTGACCAAGGCCGACGGGGGCAAGTTCGGCAAGACCGAATCGGGCGCCATCTGGCTGACCCCGGAGCGCACCAGCCCGTACAACTTCTACCAGTTCTGGCTCAACAGCGCCGACGCCGACGTCGTCCGGTTCCTGCGCCTGTTCACGTTCCTGCCGATGGCGGAGATCGACCGGCTCGAGGCGTCGCTCCAGGCCGACCCGGGCAAGCGCGAGGCGCACCGAACACTGGCGCGCGAGATGACGCGACTGCTGCACGGAGAGGAGGAACTCGCCAAGGCCGAGGCCGCGGCGGGCGCGCTCTTCGGCAAGAGAACCGCCGCCGACGACGGCCCGTTCGTGCTTCCCGAAGACCTCCTGGCCAGCGCCCCCGGCTCGACGCACGACCGGCGCCTTCTCGACGGTGTCGGCGTCTCGCTCGTGGACGTGCTCGCGCAGACCACCCTCGCCAAGAGCAAGACCGAGGCACGCACGCTCCTCATGCAGAACTCGATCAGCGTGAACGGACGCAAGGCCGCGGCGGATGCGCGGCTCACGACGGCCTCGTTGATCCCCGGCGACCTGATCGCGCTGCGGCGCGGGTCGAAGGCCTGGCACATCACACGCTGGAGTTGATGCATGGATGCGCAGTGGCTGCTGGAGCGATACCAGCGCGAGCACAACCGGCTGGTCCGGGGTGAAGCGCCGAACCTCGGCAGCCTGCTGTCGCTCTTCGCGCCCGACGCCGAGATGGTCTTCGAGGGGGTCGACGTCGGTCCGTTCGAGGGCTCGGCCGCGATCGGGCGTGCGTTCAAGGACCGCCCGCCGACGGATGAACTGACGCTCAGCCCCGCGCGCCCCGTTGATGAGACCACGATTGTGGCGGACTACCGCTGGGCGTCGGCCCCGACCCGTCGTGCCGGCACGATCACGCTTGTGGAGAAATCCGGTTACATCGCCCGCCTGACCGTGTGGGCGAGGCGATCCACGTGAGCCGCGCCCCCCGGGAGGAGCGGGGGGCCGGGCTGCACAGAACGCGGTGATCCTGCAAGAAACTACGAACGCGCTGCGAACAGATGTTCGTGGCGCAGTGTCCATTCGACCCGGAGAATCTGAGAGCGCGCGCGAACACGGTAGAGGAACGCGGCAC
>CALMQD010000055.1 GCA_937871415.1 uncultured Phycisphaerales bacterium
GCTGCTCTTGAACGTGGTCGACGCGTGCGAACGGGCGGCGGGGAAGAGGTGAGGGAGGAGGGGATCGAGGGATCGCGAGATCGGGTCGACTCAGGGTTCGAGTGCGGAAGCGTGAGGCGCGAGACCGCGATGGGGGGGCGGGGGCGACGAAACGCCGCGAGCGGGCGGTAAGCCCAGCAATGTCGGGCGTTTTGGAGCGTTGACTCCGGGGTGAAAGCACCCTTGAATTGCGCGATCGGAACGGCGCTTGCCTGGGGAGGTAAAAGGGGTTGGCGGGGGGCGGGGCGGCGGCGGCGGGGGGCCGTTGGGTTGGCGGCCGCGAGTCGGCCAGGAATACACCATGTTCGGCCTTGGCACCCCGGAAATTCTCGCGCTTCTTGTGCTCGGGCTGCTGCTGTTCGGGCGGCGGCTGCCGGAGGTGGGGCGGAACCTCGGGAAGGGGATCGTGGAGTTCAAGCGCGGGCTCAAGAGCGTGGAGGACGAGGTGGATCAGGAGGCGTCGCGGCCCTCCACGTATCAGCAGACGACGGCGCTGCCGAAGAACGAGCCGAAGGCGGCGCTGAACCCGCCGATGCGCGACCCGAACGACCAGCGCGTGTCGCGCGCGGACGTGGTGGAGTAAGAAGGGGACGGGGAAGAGGCACCGGGCATCAGGCACCGGGCATCAGGGCTCATGAGTTCATGTGAACGAAGCGATCGGGGCGCGAGCATCGCGCCGGGGTTGCTCAGTCGTCGCGCGCGGAGCAGGGGAGGTCGAGGAGTTCGATCGAGGCGGGGGAGCGGGAGGCGAGGTCGACGCGGACGAGCACGCCGCGGGCGCGGAGGTCGTCGCTGGCGACGTCGAGGGGCGTGGGGGTTTGCTTGGTCATGGCTTCGAGCGTGGCGTGGATGTCGCGGCCGATGACGGAGCGGTGGGGGCCGCACATGCCGACGTCGGTGCAGCAGGCGAGCGCGAGGTCGAGGATGCGGGCGTCGTTGGTCTGGACGTGGGTGTGCGTGCCGAGGACGGCGACGACGCGTGCGCGCGACGGGCTGGACCACTTCTCGAGGCAGTGCCAGGCCATGGCCTGTTTTTCGCTGGAGGCTTCGGCGTGGACTTCGACGATGACGATGGCGTCGCGCTCGGGGATGGAATCGAGTTCGCGGTCGACGGCGTCGAAGGGGCTGTCGGCGGGGACGGGCATGAAGAGGCGGCCCAGGACGGTGAGGACGTAGACGGGCGCGAGCCCGGGAGTCGCGGGGTTGTCGATTCGGACGCGGCGCTTGCCGGGCGCGTGGGGGGAGAGGTTGGCGGGTCGGCAGAGGGGCTCGGAGGGGTCGTCGAGCAGGGGCGTGATGGTGCGGTCGCGGAAGCAGTGGTCGCCGAGGGTGACGGCGTCGAGCGCGCCGCCGGGGCGTCCGGGGCCTCCGGCGCGTCGGAGTTCGCGGTAGTTGTCGGGCGAGAGTCCCGAGCCGTTGCGCGAGTTCTCGCCGTTGGCGATGAGGACGACGGGCTCGGGCTGGTTGCGGAAGTGGTGGACGGCCTTGGCGACGGCGCGGCGGCCGGCGCCGCCGACGCAATCACCCAGGAAGACGAGCGCGAGATGGCTCAAGCCGGTCTCCCGGTGTGCGGGCCGGCGAGTTGAGCGGTGGTGGAGTTCCAGGCGCCGGGGCCGGCGGAGTGGCCGTTGGAGCGCGGGCGGGCGAGCGTCGAGTTGGTGACCAGGCCGGGGATGAAGGGGGAGACGAGGCGCTCGTCGGCGGGGATGACGCGGCAGAGGATGGCGTATCGCGGGGAGCAGTCGCTGGGGATGCGCACGACGCCCTCGAAGCGCGGGGCGTTTGGCGCGATGGGCTTGAGGTCGACGGCGTGGGCGATGTTCGGGAGCGCGTCGGCGTCGGACTCGCCGAAGAGGGCCTGGACGCGGAGTTCGCTCGGGAGGAGCGAGCCCTGGCCGCCGGTCTCGAGGGAGACGCTCACGCGGAAGGCGCAGTCGTCGGCGGTGGAGTCGACGCGGAGGTCGTGGAGGGCGATGCGGGGCCAGTGGGCGCGGTAGCGGGCGATCTGGTCGGCGATCTGGCGCGCGCCGGCGAAGTCGGGCTTGGCGGCGAGTCGGCGCGAGGCGGTCTGGTGGGCGGTGAAGTAGTACTCGCGGGCGTACTGGGCGACCATGCGGTGGGTGGAGAACTCGGGGGCGAGGGCCTGGATGCATCGGCGCATGCGCGAGGTCCAGCGCGTGGGGACGCCGGCGGTGTCGCGGTCGTAGAACTCGGGGACGATGTGCTGTTCGAAGAGGAGGAGGAGTTCGTTGGCCTCGAAGGCTTCGCGGTCTTCGTCGGGCGCATCGGAGGGGTAGGTGCCGCGTGCGGGGATCTCGAAGCCGAGGTCGGGGGCGTAGGCCTCGTCCCACCAGCCGTCGAGGATGGAGGCGTTGAGGACGCCGTTGAGGGCGGCCTTCATGCCGGAGGTGCCGCTGGCTTCGAGGCCGCGGATGGGCGTGTTGAGCCAGACGTCGCAGCCCTGGACGAGTGTGCGTGCGACGGCGATGTCGTAGTCCTCGAGGAAGAGGACGCGCCCCCCCCCTTGGCCGGCGTGCCGCGAGCGTGCGAACTCGACGACGTCGCGGATGAGGTGCTTGCCCCAGCCGTCGCCGGGGTGGCTCTTGCCGGCGATGAGGAGTTGGACGGGGCGCGGGGGCTTGCCGGGCTGGGTTTCGCCTGCGAGGAGGCGGGCGAGGCGCTGGCGGTCGCGGAGGAGGAGGGTGGCGCGTTTGTAGCCGGCGAAGCGGCGCGAGAAGCCGATGGTGAGCGCGCCGGGGTCGAGGCGTGCGGCGGTGCCGGCGGTCTTGCCGGCGGCGACGAGTCGCGAGCAGGCGCGGACGAGGTCGGCGCGGGCGCTGTTGCGTGCGGCCCAGAGGTCGGCGTCGGCGACGCGTTCGAGAGGGGACCAGGTGGCGGGCTCGTGGGGCTTCTCGCGCCAGGTGGGCGCGAGGGCCTTGTCGAAGAGGCGCTCCATGTGCGGGCCGACCCAGAAGTCGGTGTGTACGCCGTTGGTGACGTGCCCGATGGGGACGTCGCTCTCGGGGAGGCCGGGCCAGATGTTGCGCCACATCTTGCGGCTGACGACGCCGTGGAGTTTCGAGACGCCGTTGGCGTAGCCGCTGGTGCGGATGGCCAGGACGGCCATGCTGAAGGCCTCGGCGTGGTTGGCGACGTCCTCGCGTCCGAGGGCGAGGAGGCCTTCGAGGTCGAGGCCGATGGCGTCGTGGTAGTGGGCGAAGTAGCGAGCGACGAGGGAGGGGCTGAAGCGGTCGATGCCGGCGGGGACGGGGGTGTGGGTGGTGAAGACGTGGCTGGGCGCGGCGGCCTCGCGGGCCTGGTCGAAGGTGAGCGCGGGGTCGGCCTGGCGGAACTGGCGGATGCGTTCGAGGGCCATGAACGCGGCGTGGCCTTCGTTCATGTGGAAGACGCTGGGGTGCTCGCCCATGGCGGTGAGCGCGCGGATGCCGGCGATGCCGAGGACGATCTCCTGCTCGATGCGGCGCGTGTGGTCGCCGAGATAGAGGTTGGCGGTGA
>CALMQD010000056.1 GCA_937871415.1 uncultured Phycisphaerales bacterium
GGCAGCGGCGGCGTCGCCGGCCCGCGCGCGCGCGCCGCCGGCCACGAGCCTTCCCACCCCGACCACGAACTCCCCGCGGCGCCGGAGCCCGCACACGCCCACGGACACGCCGCGCAAGGGTCGGCAAACACGCGCCACGTCATCATCGCCGGGTTCGGGGTCGTGGGGCGCAACCTCGCCGAGCACTTCGCCGCCGCGAGCATCCAGTACACCGTCGTCGAACTCAACTCCAACACCGTCCGCAAGCAGGCCTCGCTGGGGCGCAAGACGGTCTACGGCGATATCTCCAACCCCGACGTCCTCGAGCAGGCCGGCATCCACACCGCCGAAGCGGTGATCCTCACGATCCCCGACGATGAGGCCACGCTCCGCGCCTGCCAGGCGGTGCGCGCCGTCGCGCCCGAGGTCTTCATCGCCGCGCGGACGAGTTACCTAAGCAAAGCCATCGCCGCGACCGAGCTCGGCGCCGACTACGTCACCGTCGAGGAGGTCGTCACCGCCCAGGACATGGCCAAGCACGTCATGTCGCGCCTGCACAAGCGCATGAATCCGACGCCCAAGCCCGCGCCCTCCCCGGCCCCCGCGCCCCCCGCCCAGACCAACACCTGACTTTCGCGCTTTCGAAACGCGCCGCGCTACTCCGTCCCCCACTCAGACGGTCCCTCGCCGCGCGCGTTCACGAAACACCCCTCACCCCTCACCGCTCACAATTCACTTCTCACCATTCACTTCCCCCGCACCAACACCTCCGCGATCTGCACCGCGTTGAGCGCCGCCCCCTTGAGCAGCTGGTCGCCGCAGACGAACAGGTCCCACGCCCGCCACGCCCTCCGATCGTCGCGAACTTCCGCCGGCCCGTCTTCGGCAACCTCCTCCCCCGGCTGCACCACGCTCGCACGCACGCGCCCGACCAGCACCTCGTCTTGCCCGCTCGCCTTCAGCGGCGTCGGGAACCGGTTCGCGGCGCGATCGTCGACGACCCTCAGCCCCGCGAACGAGCCCAGCGCCCCCAGCACCTCCGCCCGCGTCGCGCCGCGCTCCAGCACCACGTGCACGCTCTCCGAGTGCGCCCTCCGCACCGGCACGCGGATGCACGTCGCGCTCACGCGCACCCGCGGGTCCTCCCAGATCTTCCGCGTCTCCAGCAGCATCTTCGTCTCCTCCCCGTTGCTGCCGCTCGCCCCGTCCACCGGCGCGTTGTGCGAGAACAGGTTGAACGCGTACGGCTCGTGGAACAGCCCGCCGGTCTCGGCCCCCGCGCGCACCACCTCCCCACCCAGATCCGCGCGCGTCTGCGCTTCCAGTTCCTCCACGCCCCGGGCCCCCGCCCCCGACGCCGCCTGGTACGTGCTCACGATCGCGCTCTCCACGCCGAACGCGCGACGCAGCGGCGTCAGCGCCATCAGCAGAATAATCGTCGAGCAGTTCGGGTTGGCGATCACCAGCGGCCAGCCCCGCCCGTTCCGCGCCCCCGCCGTCGACCCCAGCGCCCCCGGGTTGACCTCCGGCTCCACCAGCGGCACCCCCGGGTCCATCCGGAACGCCGACGAGTTGTCGATGACGCACACCCCCAGTTCCTTCGCCGCCGGCGCGATGTCGCGGCTCACCCCGGACCCCGCGCTCAACAGCGCGATGTCCACGCCGCGAAGCGCTTCGCGACTCAGAGCCCCGACGACCAGCCCCTCCCGCGCCCACTCGGGCCTGCGCCCGCCGCGCGCCTCCGCCCCGCCTCCGGGCGCGCCCCGCACCTCGAGCCGCTTGCCGGCCGATCGCTCCGACGCCAGCGCCACCACGCTCGACGCCGGGAAGCCGCGCCGCGCCAGGCACGCAAGCATCTCCACGCCCACCGCCCCGGTCGCGCCGACAACCGCCACCCTGTAGCCCGCCGTCATGTTCGAGTTCCCGACGTGTGCCGCGAGAAAAGTCACGAGTTCCGCTGAACCACCTGATCGGCCATGTGCAGCAGCAGGTCCTTCACGGGCGAGCCCGCCAC
>CALMQD010000057.1 GCA_937871415.1 uncultured Phycisphaerales bacterium
GTACAAGTTCACGATGCCTCTCCAGGCCTCGCTGTCCCCCGCGGCAGCGCGGGAGAGCAGGTCGGCCACCATCGCCGGGTCAGTCCCGGCCCCTGACACACTCCCCGCTGGACGCGCCGCCACCTCGAACGGGCCGGCCTGGGCCGAAGCCGAGCCGCCTGAATGGCTGAGCGAGGGATGGGAGGTCGGACTCAAACCACCAGGCTCCAGAACGTGCCGATCACCGATTCGTATTCACGAAGCCAAACGCCCGGGATCGCCGCCCATTGCCGCAAGCCGGGCCTTGGAACCGCTTTCGGGCGGTTGGCGAGGGGAGTTTGCGCGTTTTTCCCTTCTGCATGCAGAGGGACCGGTCCAGGCCGGGTCGACTCCAGACCGGCCTGAATCAGCCCGATAACTCTACCGTCACTACGCTTACAAACGACAGGGCGGCCCGGGCTTCGATGGGCCTTCCCGCGGGCGGTTGGCCGATGGATGGAATCCGCCGCGTCGTGTCGTGAAGCAGGATGCTCCCGATGCCCATTCGCCCCTGGAAGATCATCCCGAGCATGTACCAGCGGCGGCTGCTGCTGGTGGCCGGCGGGGCCGTGCTGATGTTCACGTTGCCCGCGCTGCAGGTCTTGAACCTGACGGTCGCCAAGGGAGGCGAACTGCGGGCCGAGGCGGAGAAGCGGCTGGTAAACCAGCGCTGGATCCGCACCATCCGGGGGCAGATCGTCGATCGCAAGGGTCGCGTGCTCGCCGTGGACCGGGCGTCGTTCGACATCGCGGTCGATTACCCCGTGCTGACGGGCAAGTGGGCGTACACGCAGGCCGCGGCGAGGGCGCGGAGGTTCAACCCGCACTGGAACGAACTCGCGCCCGAGCAGCGTGAGGAACTGGTCAACAAGTACCTGCCCGAGTTCCAGGAGCGCATCGACCGCATGTGGGAGACGCTGTCGATGGTCTCGGGCGTGCCGCGCTCGGACCTGGAGTTGAAGCGACTGCAGATCATCGATCAGGTACGGGCGCTGGCGGCGAGCGTGACCGAGGCGCAACGCAAGGCGTTGGAAGAAGAACTCAACAAGGGTGAAGAACTCAGCGCCAGCGAGGTCGACCCGTCGAAGCGCATCGAGGTGCGGACCAACGAGGTCAAGCGCCAGATCGCCGAGGAAGCGACGTACCACACGGTTCTCGCGGATGTTCCCGACGCCATCGGTTTCCGGCTGCGCCAGTTGGCGGAGGCCGACGGCACGCCCGGCGATGCGAGCGACGCTTCGGCGCTTTTGCCCGGTGTGCGCGTGCTGGACTCGGTCCGGCGCGAGTACCCGCTCGAAACGATGGACGTGGACGTGGACACGCGCTACCTCCCGGGGCCGCTGCGTCACAGCGGGAAGCAGACGGTCCGCGTCGAGGGCGTGGCGACGCACGTGCTGGGGTGGGTGCGCGAGCGGATCACGGCGGACGACATCATCCGGCGAAACGCCGAGCGCCTCCGGCGCGCGGGGATCGAGGTCCCGAGCGTGCCCGAGGGGCTTCGGGGCGATGACCGGGCCGCGGCGGAGCGGGCGGTGAACGCCCGGATCGCCGAACTGGTTCGCGACCTCCCTTCGGACGCCGGTCAGTACTTCGCCACCGATCCCGTCGGGGCCTCAGGCATCGAGTATGCGGGCGAGTTTGACCTGCGCGGTACGCGCGGTGTGCGGACGCGTCACCTCGACACCGAGGCGGTGGAAGTCGCCGACCCCAAGCACGGGCGCGACGTCACGCTCACGCTCGACATCGCCTTGCAGGCGCGTATCCAGGCGTTGTTTGATCCGTCGATCGGGCTCGCGATCGCGCAGCCGTGGCATCAAGCGCGGCACGATGAACAGGAACCCGACCACCCGCAGGACATCCCGCTGGGGACGCAGTTGAATGGGGCATCGGTCGTGATCGACATCGCGACCGGGCACATCCTGGCGATGGTCTCGGAGCCCTCGTTCACACGGGCGGACCTGAAACAGCAGCCGCGGGCGTTCTGGGAGGACAAGTACCGCACGCCCCTGATCAACCGCGCGACATTCAAGTGGTACACGCCGGGCTCGATCGTCAAGCCGCTGATGCTGTGCGCCGCGGACGCCTCGGGCAAACTCGCGCACGGCGAGCGCGTCGATTGCACGGGTCA
>CALMQD010000058.1 GCA_937871415.1 uncultured Phycisphaerales bacterium
CCTAAAGTGCCGCATGAGCAAGAGGTCGGAAACGGCGAAGCCCGGGGTGGATGCGGCGACGGTGCTCGCGGAGTTGAACAAGCGCGGTGACGGCACGCCGCGCTGGGTGTGGTGGCTGGTGTTCCTGGGCGGTCTGGCGGCGTTCGGCGTGGCGACGGGTTTCATGGCCGGGCGGATCGTGGAGTTCAACAAGAAGGCGCAGTTCGTGCGTTTCCACGCGGAGCCGATGTACTCGCGGAAGTTCCGGCTGGAGGGCTGGCCGGAGGGGACGCTGACGGACAAGTTGGAGACGGTGGAAGGGATCGAGCGTGCGTTTCTGGAACTGGACTACGCGGGGCAGAAGACGCTGATCCCCGTGAAGAAGCCGCCGGCGCAGGACATCCCGGCCCTCACGGGGTATGACGAGTGGGTGAAGGTGCTGGCGTTCAACCAGGTGGAGTCCGCGCCGAACGGGGAGAGCCGCGCGGTGCCGGGGTCGACGCGCCTGTGGATCATCACGCGCACGACGCCCCCGGGGTATGACCCGGACCAGTGGGGGAGCGTGATGCGGACGGACTGGCTGTTCACGTTCTACGAGTTGATGCCCCGACCGGTGAAGGTGGGGGACCAGGAGCGGTCGGTGGTGGTGGAGCGCCGCCGGTGGCCGAAGGGGAGCATGGAGGAGAACCGGCTGCAGCAGACGGCGGTGGATGCGCGGAACGCGATCGCCAAGGGTGAGAAGCCGACGCTGGAGCAGGCGCGGGCGCTGGAGTTGGCGCTGATCGAGCCGCTGGCGGAACGCTCGCCGGAGTATTTCGCGGCGATGCACGTGGTGCCGAAGCTCAACGTGCCGAAGTACAAGTTCAGCGACACGGCGTTCAGTTTCCGCACGCTGGGGTGGACGGCGCCGGTGGCGGGGCTGTCGGCGCTGGCGATGTTCTACGGCCTGGCGTTCGCGATGGCGCCGCGGCGCGTGGCGGGCGCGGACGATGCGCGCGTGCGGCGGGCGTGAGGCCGGGTTGGAGCGGAGAGCAGGCGTGAACGACTGGACGATCATTCTGCGATCGATGCGGGTGCGCGGGCTGTCGACGGCGCTGACGGCGGGGTCGGTGGCGGTGTCGGTGGCGCTGATGCTCGTGCTGATGTCGATGCGCCACGCGGGCGAGCAGGCCTTCAGCCGCGGGAGCGGGAACGTGCACCTGGTGGTGTCGCGCGACAGCGCGCCCCTGATGACGGTGCTGAACCAGTTGTTCTACAAGGAGATCCCGCCGCGGGCGATCGGGTGGGCGGAGTTCGAGCGGCTGCGGGACTCGGCGCCGTTCGAGTGGGCGATCCCGACGCAGATGGGGGATTCGTACCACGGGCAGCCGGTGTTGGCGACAACGCCGGAGTTCTTCGAGAAGTTCGAGCCCGAGGTGGGTCGGCGCTGGGAGCTGGCGGCGCGGCGTGCGGGCGACGCGGGCGAGGGGCGTTTCCTGCGCGACACGTACGACGTTGTGGTGGGGTCGCTCGCGGCGCGGGAGACGGGGTTGAAAGTGGGGGACAAGATCCACCTGATGCACGGCGCGGGGGGCTCGCGGGCCGCGGCGGGGGCGGACGGGGGCGCGCACGCGGGGCACGAGCACGAAGAGTTCACGTTCACGGTGGTGGGCGTGCTGAGGCCGACGGGCTCGGCGCACGACCGGGCGCTGTTCACGCAGCTGGAGGCGGCGTGGCTGATGCACGCGCTGGACCGGCGCGAGGCGGCGGGGCACGCGGAGGAGGAGGGCCACGACCACGCGGAGCACGACCACGAGCACGAGGAG
>CALMQD010000059.1 GCA_937871415.1 uncultured Phycisphaerales bacterium
CCCCCCCCACCGCTGCTGTCTCGCGGCGCGGGACATCGGGCGCGTTGGGTGGGTTCAGACTGAACTCTGCCTCGGCGCGATTGTTATCGCGCGGGGTGGAGGAAGTGTCGGCGGGGTTGCGCGGATCGCGGGTGGGCGTCATGAGGCGGCCTCGCTTTCGAGGCCGCGGACGAAGCGCTCGATCATGCGCTGGTGGGCGCGGTGGGCCTCGATGCGCTGCTCGAGGCGGCGGCGGCCCTTGGGGGTGAGGCGGTACCACTTGCGTTTGCGTCCGGCGAGGGACTCGGCGTCGGGGTCGTCCTGGCGGCGCTCGCCCTTGACCTCTTCCCAGTCGGCGGAGACGAGGCCGTTCTTTTCGAGCGAGCGCAGGAGCGGGTAGAGGACGCCGGGGGAGAGGCGGATGACGCCGCCGGACTCGGCGGAAAGGCTCTTGGCGATGGCGTAGCCGTAGAGGGGCCTGTCGCGGAGTGCGGCGAGGAGGACGAGTTCGATCTCGGCCGGGGAGGGGTCGAGGGGGGTCATGGTGGCAATATATCGGCTGTCGATATATCTGTCAAGAGCGGCGAACGGACGTATGCCCGCAAGACAGAGGACCGGAGGTCATGCGTGGCGCCACCGCCTCAACTCTCCCCAAGCGAAAAGACACGCAAACTCTCATTTTACCGAGATTTACAGTTGGTCTCCGGCATTTAGACATTCCGCCAATGACGGACGGCGCGGACCAGAATGTGGCCGTAGATCGAACACATGAAAAGAAGCCCGATGCCATTTCGAATCCATCTGGGAACCCCGCCGCGGAAGCCCAGCAGAGAGGTTGCGACTTGAGCGATGAGCAGCATTACGATCAGAA
This sequence comes from uncultured Phycisphaerales bacterium, assembly GCA_937871415.1. Taxonomy (GTDB): domain Bacteria; phylum Planctomycetota; class Phycisphaerae; order Phycisphaerales; family UBA1924; genus JAHBK01. The sequence goes on from CALMQD010000059.1 coordinate 851, forward strand.
GAAGGCTGACGCCCAGCGCGAAGCGGAGCGCGCGGTCGGCGCGGCGGAGAAGTTGGCGGTTCGAGTGCGCATGGTCGGTGAGTGGATTGGGCGGCGCGCAGAGCCGCGACCGAACGGCACACGGCGCGAGCGTTACTACTTGTAGTCCACGCCGAAGGACGCGGTCACCGACATCCAGACGTCCTTGTCGATCGTGGATGTGTCGTAGGAGCCGGAACTGGAAACGTCGGTGGAGTTGGGCGCGGTGATCTGGATGGGCCCGGTGTTGACGTCGCGTACGTCGGTAATCGCGCAGCCGGCTTTGGAGGCGAGTTCCTCGGCGCGCGTGCGGGCGTCCTGCGCTGCCTGTCCCGCGAGGGTGACGCGGAGGTCGGGGAGTTTGGTGTAGATGTATCGCGGCGGGCCGGAGGTGACCTGGAGGTTCTCTTTCAGGAGCTGGGTGACGTTGCCGGCGATGGCCGCGACTTTGTCGACGTCGGTCGTCGAGATCCGGAAATCACGTGAGAGGACGTAGGCCTCGACGCGGTTGGTGGACTCGCCTTTCTCGTTCTTCTCGAAGCGTGTGCGCGTGTCGACGGCGTCGGCGGTGAGTTCGGAGGGCTTGACCCCGCCGTCGGCGAGGAGGGTGCGGAGGCGGGTCTCGGCGGCCTCGACCTGTGCGTAGGCCTCGGCGAGCGTGGGCCCTTCGCCGCGGACGGTGACGGTCCAGTCGACCTGATCGGAGCGGACGCGCGTTCGAGCGGAGCCCTTGACGGAGAGGTCGCGGGACGCGGCCTGGTGCATTTTCCAGCGGCGCTCGTAGGCACGCGAAGCGACGAACGTGGATGTGACGATGGAGACGCCGACGACGATGGCGAGGCCGAGGCCGCCGACGGCGAGGTGCACGCGAACAGTCCGTTCCACGGAGAGTCCTTTCTGCGCGAGGGTTTGGTGGGACGAGGAGGGTGGGCCGCCGCTCCGCGGCGAGACCGGGGATATCGGAGGGGGGCGATTCGCGGGATGAGAGTTGGCGGCGCGGAGTTGGGGGCCTTTGGCGGCCAACTGGTAGACGACCGCGGCGC
>CALMQD010000060.1 GCA_937871415.1 uncultured Phycisphaerales bacterium
CTGCGGACGGCGGTCTGACCGACTACGACTTCGACGGCACGGAGAGTTTCTACTTCTGCGCTCGCGTCACAATGCGCACGTTCGGCGTGAACTGGGCCCCGGGTGAGAGCCGCAACATCGAGTCCGGTTTCATGCTCACCATCCCGCACGACGGCGGCGCGTGGACGAATGAGGGCGTGGTGTTGACGGCCTCGAACGGCACTTCGTTTACGAATGACGGGTTCACGGGCGGTCGGTTCACTCTGTTCGGTGAAGGCAACGGATTCGGAGTCCCGCTCATCACGGGCGTCGCCGACCCCAACAACTCGGCTTACACCATCGGCGGCGCGGATATCTCGTTTGCGTACATCTCTCCGGCCGACGGCGGCGGAACGTCGTACACGCAGGTCACTGTCCGCGACATCAACAGCGGCGTGGAGAAGATCTTCAGCTGGCTGCCGCTTGATAACGCCGCGTTCGCCCTCGTGCCCGGGTCTCACCTGGGCTTCTGGGTGCAGGACGCCAAGCAGCAGTCGATCATCGGCTCGGAATACGAGACGACGTTCTCGAACATCAAGATCATTCCGGCGCCGGGCTCGGTCGCGCTGCTCGGTCTGGGCGCGCTCGCCGTTGGCCGCCGCCGCCGCTAACTGTTCGGCATTCACCGCCGATGGCCGACGGAGCCCTCGGCGGCCCTCTCCAGCCTCGACCGGGGCGGCTTCGGCCGCCCCGGTTCGCTTTTGGTGAGTGGTGGGGTGGATTGGCTCCCGACTTTGTTCACAAAGCGTTCAGGGGTATTGACGGGGGGCGAATTTGCGGGCATGATGCCCGTGTAAGCCTTTACATTCCCTCCGCGTGTGTTCGCCGCGCGGGCCGGTTGACCAGGGTTCACCATGCTCGCAAATCAGTTCGGCTCCTTTGACGCCTCCGGGCGCGTTTACACCATCACCGACCCAGGCACGCCCATGCCCTGGTCGAACGTGGTCTGCAACGGTCGGTACGGCTTTGTCGTGACGCAGAACGGCGGCGGCTTCAGCTGGCTCGACAACTCGCAGCTCAACGTCCTGACCCGCTGGGAGATGGATCTTGTCCGCGATGTCTGGGGCAAGCACCTGTTCGTTTCCGATCTGGACTCGGGAGAGGTCTGGTCGCTCGCGCCGTCGCCCTGCAGGCCGGCGTACACGCGATACGCCTGCTCGCACGAGCCGGGGGTGACGACCTTCGAGACCGAGGTGCACGGCATCGGCGCACGCTGGGTCATGTCCGTGGCGCCGGACCAGCCGGCCGAAGTCTGGACCGTTCAGCTCACCAATCGCTCCAACCGCGCGCGCCGCCTGCGGGTGGCGTCGTTCTTCGAGTGGTGCTGCGGCGTTGCGCCCGACGCCAAGCGCGAGTTCCACCGCTTGTTCTTCAGCGTTCGCCACGACCCGCGCCTGTGCGCGATCATCGCGACCAAGAACATGTGGGACATCCCGAGCAAGGACGAGAAGAAGCACTGGAACCAGCCCTGGCCCTACGCGGCCGGGCACGCGATCCACTGCGACCGGCTCGAGAACGCCTTCGCGATCGGCGACAAGCGTGCGTTCCTCGGGCGCTACGGCCAACTGCACCGGCCCGGCGCGATGACCGGGACGCTTCCCCCAACCGAGAGCCGCGGGTTCGCGGGGCACGGACGGTTCGGCGACGCCTCGGCGGCGCTCGGCGGCGACCTGCGACTGCAGGCCGGCGACACGGTCGAGATCGTGTTCGTTCTCGCGGTCGAAGAGACGGAAGCAAAGGTCGGCGCGCTGCTCGAGGAGTTCCGCAAGCCCGCGAGCGCTGCCAACGCCGTCGCGCAGACGCGCGAGTTCTGGAGCGAAATGCTCGGCGGCTCGACCGTCCAGTCCGATGCGCCCGACTTCACGCTGCTCAACTCGACGTGGCTGGCGTACCAGGCGATCAGCGGGCGGCTGTGGGCGCGTACGGGCGTGTATCAGCAATCGGGCGCCTTCGGCTTCCGCGACCAACTGCAGGACTCCCAGGTCTTTCTGGCGCGCGACCCGGCGCAGACGCGCCGGCAGATCCTGCTGCACGCGGCGCACCAGTTCGCCGACGGCAGCGTTTACCACTGGTGGCACCCGCTGGCGGAGTTCGGCCTCCGCACGCTCTGCTCGGACGACTACCTGTGGCTCGCATTTCTGACGAGCAACTACATCAAGGACACGGGCGACTGGTCGATCCTCAAGGAACGGGCGCCGTTCGTGGACGACCCCGCGGGTGCGACCCTCGCGGACCACTGCCGGCGAGCGATCGCCCGCAGCCTGTCCCGGTTCTCGCCGCGGGGACTGCCCCTGATCGGTTCGTGCGACTGGAACGACGGGCTGTCGGCGCTGGGGGTCGACGGCAAGGGGGAGAGCGTGTGGCTGGCGCAGTTCCTGGCGCAGATCCTGGAGGACTTTGCGGTCGTGCTCGAGCACGAGGGCGATCGCGCGACCGCGGCGGGGTATCGCGAGCAGCGCGAGCGCGTGGTCCGGGCGATCGAGCAGCACGCGTGGGACGGGGCGTGGTACCGCGCCGCGACGGGCGACGACGGGCGCTGGCTCGGCACGCACACGAACGCGGAAGGGCGGATCTTCCTCAACACGCAGACGTGGGGCATCCTCGCGGGCACCTCGCCCCCCGAACGCGCCGAACGATCGTGGCGGAGCGTGAAGGAGCACCTGCTCCGCGACATGGGCCCGCTGCTTTCCGCGCCGGCGTACACCCAGCCCGACGCGGGCATCGGTTACATCACGCGGTATGCGCCGGGGCTCCGCGAGAACGGCGGGGTGTACATGCACGCGGCAACCTGGGCCCTGGCCGCGGCGTGCGCGGTGAAGGACGTCGAGTCCGCCGGACGCATCTGGAAGAGCATCTCGCCGCCGCTGCGTTGCCGCGACGGCGAGCGTTACCACGCCGAGCCCTACGTGACGCCGGGAAACGTGGACGGGCCCGATTCGCTGACCCCCGGTCGGGCCGGGTGGACTTGGTACACCGGTTCGGCGGCGTGGCTGAACCGGGTGAGCCTGGAGTGGGGCTGCGGTGTTCGCGCGGTGTGGGGCGAAGGAGCCCGCGGCGGGTTGCTGATCGACCCCTGCCCCCCCGGCGACCTGGGACAGGTAGAAGTGACGAGGCAATGGCGCGGGAAGTCGATCCGCGTGCGGTTTGATGCGAAGAACTATCACCCGGGGGCGACGGTCCGGCTGTCGCTCAACGGCCGGCCCCTCGCGGGCCAGATCGTGACCGAGTCTGACCTGGCGGGCGCGGGCGAGGCGGTGATCGAGGCGACGTTCGTTCCCGGGGTGCAGGTGAAGGCGGCGCACAGCAACGGCGTGGCGGGCGGCAAGCACGCCGTCACGCACAGGAGCAACCAATGAACCCGCGCAGGTGTTCGGCATTCACGCTCATCGAACTGCTGGTGGTGATCGCGATCGTGGCGCTGCTCGTCAGCCTTCTGTTGCCGGCGCTGGGCGAGGCGCGCAACACGGCGAAGGACCTGTTGTGCAAGACCAACATGCACTCCGTCGGCCAGGGCATCCAGATGTACCTGGAC
>CALMQD010000061.1 GCA_937871415.1 uncultured Phycisphaerales bacterium
ATCCGCATCGGGCGACGGCACACGATTGTTTGCGTCGCAGAGGGTGCACGCGTCGGCCCGCCGACCAGCGGGAATAGTCGTGGACAGGAGCAGGTCGCTTGGCGCATCGACCCGACCTCGCCGGACCCGGTCCGGCTCGGCGGCGTAAGCCGCGTCATCGCCGAGAGCGTCGAACTGCTCACGGGTGTGGAGTCGCGCTGGGTGGTGCTCGGGCACACGCAGCGCGGGGGCGACCCGACACCCGAGGACCGGCTGCTCGGGACGCTCATGGGGCACCACGCCATGACGCTCCTCCGTGGGCGGCGCTTCGGACACATGGTCGCGATCCGCGGCCAGTTGGCGCCGTCGGCGCTGAGCGAGGTGCCGCTCGAGGTTGCGGCCCAGGGGCAACGGACGATCCCGGTGGGCGCCCATGTCCACCCGTTGATCGACGCGGCGCGCGGGGTGGGTACGCGGTTCGGCGATGAGCCCTGAGGAATCTACGCAACGGCGCCTGTCGGCGGCGCTATCGGTTCACGGCTTGGCTTCGGAGAGCGTTCGCGCGCGGGCGCGCGTCTCCGCGGCGCGGTCGCGCCAGCCCTGGAGCACCCGCCGCCACAGTCCCTCGCGCTGATCGCGGGCCTGGCCGACGCTGGTCTGCCCCGGCGGCAGTTCGAGCAGCAACTCGGGGAAGTCGGCCAACAGGGTCTCGGCACGCTGCAACCGGGCCTCGACCGCGTCCAGATCGGCGAGCGCGCGCTCGCCCGCGCGCCGGCGCTTGTGCAGCGTCTCGATCGACCGCGATCGTCCCGCCTCGCGCACGTCGGCATCAACCTTGCGCAGATCATCGTCCAGCGTGCGCACCAGCCGGTCGAGCTCGGTGCGCGATTCGCCCAAGCGGCTGCGGATCTCGACGTGGCGCGTGCCGGTCGAGCGAAAGTCCGGCGCGCCGCGGGCCAGCGCCTGGGTCGGGCTGTTCGCCGTGCCGCACGCAAATCCCAGGCGCAGCGCGAGCGAGTCCGGCAGGCTCAGCCGCCATCGCGTCCTGGCGCGCGCCGGGGGCGGTTCGCTCGGCTCGCCGTTGGGTCGCGGGGTCGACGGTGCAATGCCGAGCGCTGAGGGCAAGGCGGGCTCGAGCCGCGTGAGCGCGCCGCCGCCGAACGCCGGTTCGGGCCCCGGATCAACGATCGAAAGACCCGCCTGGGCCGAGCCGTTCCCCACTGGGGTCTTCCACGGATCGTGCCCGGTCCACCAGAGCATCTGGGCGGGCACGGGGAACGCGACGGACCACAAGGGCTCCTGCCGCGCGGCCTTGAGGCGCTCGACTGCGAGGGCACGCAACTCGGCGAGGGAGCGCTCCGCGTCGGTCCCCGGGGGGTACAGGTCCGCGAGCTCGTCCTCCCCCCGGTGCTCGATCACGCAGCCGGGCCCCAGCACCCGCGCATCGCACAGGACCGAGAGGAGCGCCTGTCCTCCGCCGATGCTCACGGAGTCCTTCGCGCCGCCCGGGCGCAGGAACGCGACGATCAGCGGCGCCTGTCGCCTGGAGGGACTCCCGGCGGCGTCTCTCGCGTCCAGCGCCCGCGCCTGCTCGATCGCGTGCGCCATCTGCGCGAGCACGTCGAGCCGCCAACGCCCGGAGTCCAACTCCACCAGCACCGCGCCCGCCCGTTCGTCCCGCGCTCGAGCCAACTCGCGATCGAAGTCCTTCGCCAGCGCCATCGAGTCCAGATCACCCGTGACACGCACGTGCACCACGCGCCCCGAGAGCGGCCGGTCGGTCGCCGGCGAGGGCTGCGCAGCAGCGCTCGAAACCCCCGCGAGCCCGACCCCGAGCAGCACGGCCAGGGCCGCCGCCGACATCCACGCCCGCAAACGCCGAACATGAAGTGATGTTGCCGATACGCCGTCGAACATGATGAGGAGTTTACTCGGCTCCGGCGATCGCGCCTTGTGTGCGCGTCGCGGCCGGGCCGGGCCGATCAGGAACCGCGACGCCGACCCTACCATCCAGCATGCCGAACAAACGACGCCCGCAGAAGTCCCGACGCAGCGCGGCTTCGAAGGCCAAGCCCCGGCTTTCCGCGGGTGAGCCCACGAAGTTGGTGACACTCGGGGGTGTGGACGCGGCCTTGGCGCGGACCGCCGGTCCGACGCGTGCTCCGGCGCACCCGACCGCCCCCGACGCCGGCGCCGACAGTTCCGCTTTCGCGATCCACAACGGCGGGCTCCCGGGCATGCGGGAACCCATGACGGTGCAGGAAGTGCTCCTGACACGCCGCCTGTACTGGCACAACGTCATCCGCGAGATGCTCAACAGCCTGAGCGTGATGTGCCAGACCCAGCCCGAGATCTTCGACGGGCGCTTCGCGGTGCTCACGAACAAGGGAGAGCGCATCGCCATCGAGACGATTTTCCCGCTCTTTGCCTGTTCGCTGCCCAACACGCCCTGGGAGAAGGAGACATCGATCGCGGTGCAGTGCACGATCTACCGGATCGTGACCCCGGACGGCGAGGTCTTCACCCTTCCGCTCCACGAGATCCGTGGGCTGCACTCGCTCACCGCCGAACTCGTCGAGCAGCTCCAGCGCGAGGCCGAGTCGCAGTCGACCTCGCCGTCGGGCGAAGAAAGCAGCGCCCGGCGTCCCTTCGGTCTCGCGGCCTTCACCTCGATGCCCAAGGTGCCCCAGCACCCCTTCGGCCCCCTCGGACCCGAGGGCATGGACGCGTAGAAAAGTCACCGCGGCTCGGGTCCGCGAAGATGCGGAAGCCCAAGGTCCGATGGAACCACGATCCGCTCGGCGTCGGATGGGCGTCTCGGATCGGCCCGCTCGGTCGAGCATGCCCCCCACCCCCCCACCCCCCGCCCTTCCTTCCTCGATCGATCCGTCCGTACATAGAGCGAACATCTGCCGACCAAATCGGCTCGCTCGGCGACCGGGGGCAGCGCACGGGCGTCCAACCTTGATACAGTGGGGGTTCCGGCGGCTGGGCAGGTTCGTCGAGCGCCGGCAAGCGATGCGCGCGGTTCCTCGGGCGGCGTCCAGCGCCAGCCCGCGGGGTGTGGGTGTCGCAAGAGAGAGCGGTTTGTGGAGGCGAGGGGTCAGGGGCGTCCAACCGCCCGGGATCGGACTTTTTAGCCACCAGGAAGACGTCGTTCATGAGGCCCACCAGTCTGCTCAAGCGTGTCTCCGTCTGTGCGCTCATCGCCGCCGCCGGATGGTCGATGGGATGCAACCAGGAAGATCAGGTTGAAGCCGAGCTGCGCCGCGCGGACGTGCTGCTGAGCACGCTGACGGTGGGCGGGTACACGCCGATCGCCGACCGCGACCGCAAGCGCGAGGACCTGCAGTGGGTCATCAACCGCCTGACCGGCAAGCCGGCGCAGGGCGTTCCCAAGTCCATGAAGTCGGTGTTCCCGGCGGACCTGCCGGCGAGCGTGAACGCGACGGCGTCGGAGATCCCGAGCCAGAAGGCCGCGGCCAACCTGCTCGTGGGACGCGCCCAGGCCGGGCTCGCCGAGATGCACGCCCAGGAGCAGCAGGACAAAGAAGAAGCGCTGCTGAACCAGATCGAAGTGATCCGGTCCGGCATCGGTGAGTTCACGTCGCTCAGCGCTCTGGCCAAGGGCCTGACCCAGTACGACCCGGCGTCGGACGTCGCCGCGCTGGAGGCCCAGATCGAGCAGCGCCGCCAGGAACTGGCGCGGCAGACGTCGGCGAAGGCGGCGCTGGACGCCAAGATCGCGGACCTGCACCAGCGCTCGCAGCACGCCACCGACGAGGCCAACACCGCCCGCGCTCGCGAGTCGGAACTCCGCGCACAGATGAACGGCGTGAGCGAGACGCGCCGCGCCGAGCTGCTCGAGCAGGCGACGCAGGTCAAGCGCTCGGCCGACGCGCTCGAGGTGCAGGCGGCGAACCTGCTCGCCGAGGCCGCCAAGGAGGAGCCCGAGGCGTCGACCGTCGAGAGCCGCGTCGCGCTGGCCAACCAGCAGATCTCCCTGCTCCAGCAGGCGATCGCGGACTCGCAGGAGCGGGCGCGGCGCAACGGCGAGGGGGCCCAGCGCACGCTCGGACAGGCGCAGCAGGCGGCCCAGCGGGTCGAGGCTTCGATCGCCGAGGCCAAGGGCCTCCGCTCCAACGCCGACAACCCCGCCAGCGACGCCCTCCGCCTGTACGCCCAGGCACTCGCCAGCGCCAAGCAGGCCGTCGGCGCCGCGAGCGACGCCGGAACCAAGACCAACGCGAACGGCGCCAGCGGCTCCTACGCGCAGGCCACCGGCGACATCCACGCAGCGCGGGCGCGCGGGTTGTCGCAGTTCGCCGCGGTCCTGAACTCCGCGGCCTCGGGACAGTTCCCGCTCCCGCAGGCGTCCTCCTACAAGAGCGACTCGCAGCAGTTCGCGTCGCAGGCGGCGGAGGCCCGCAAGGCGGCGATGGAGGCGTACGGCGACGCGATTGGTTTCTACGAGAAGGCCGGATTCAAGGAACGCGCCGAGCAGGTCAAGAGCAAGCTCGAGTCGCTGCGCAAGATGTTCGACGACACCGCGCCCGCACCGGCCCCGGCCGACGAAGCCCCCAAGGCCGAGGCGAACGCCGCGGCGGACACGCCGGGCGCGGACTTTGACAAGGCGGCCGTCGAGGCCGAGATCCGGGCTGCCCTCAAGGATCTGAGCGAGCAGGCCAAGAGCGGCGACACGTCCGCGGCCATGTCGCACGTCGAGTTCGCCGACGCCGACGAGGGCGCGTTCTTCTCCGGCGCCGCCCCGCTCGCCGCGGCGATGCAGTCGCTCAGCGCGGCCTGCCAGGAGAAGTACGGCAAGCCGCTGGGCGCCCTGATCCAGTCCTCGTCACTCCCCGCCATCCAGCAGAACCCGATGATGATGATGGTCGTGGGCATGGCCAGCGCACCGGGCGGAGGCATGATGCCCGGCGCGGGCGCCGGCGCGATCGGCGAGTTGGCCTCCGGCGACGTGCCGATCACCGTGACCGCGCCCGACAAGGCCGAGATCGGGCCCGGCCTCAGCGGCCAGCCCATCCGGCTCGTCAAGAAGGACGGCGTGTGGAAGGCCCAGTTGCCCCGCATCGGGCTGCTGGATTCGCCGATGTTCGCCGCCGTCAAGAAGATCGTTCCGGCAATGGGCAAGATGGCCGGCGTCGCGGGCGAGGTCGAGCAGGGCGTGCGAGCCTCGACCTATTCCGACGCCGACGCGATGCTCGTCGACCTGAGCACCAAGCTGACCGGCGCGATGGCCGGGCTGGACGGGGGCGGATGAGCCGCGCGGGCGAGCGTTCCGGGCGTCAACTTGCAGACCTTTGCTCGGCCCGACGGAAGCCGGTTCGGTTCTCTCCAAGGCCGAGAGTGATCCAGAGAGTGAGTGCTTCGGCGATGGGACTATCCGTGATCGTGCACACCTTCAAGAACTCGCCCCGCTCCGTCGCGCCCCGCGCACGGGCGATCGGGCTGTGCGTCGCGATGAGCGCGCTGGGGACGCTTGCGCCGGGGGTGCACGCCCAGTGCACCGTGCCCGATTCGACGATCACCGCGCTGCAGGTGGACGCGAGCGACGCGTCGGTCCGGTCCTGCGCCCAGATGCTGCAGGCGGCCTTCGCCAAGGACGACCGCGCGGTCGAGCAGGCCCGCAAGCAGGTGCTCGGACCCCTGACGTCGAGCTCGACCCCCAGCGTGTCGTTCCGGCTGGCCTACGACTCGGCGCTGCTGCCCATGCTGCGAACGGCGGCGGCGGGCGAGAACGAGCACTCGGCGATCAACGCGCTGGTCATCGCCGGAGAACTGGGGACCGTCGGCGGGATCAACCTCCTCACGCAGATGCTGGCCGATCCGCGTCCGGCGGTGCGCATGGCCGCGGCCGCGGGGCTGGGGCGGACGATGGCGCTCATGGGCGAGAAGGGGACCAAGGCGCCGGTGGAGCGTGACATCGCGGGGGCGGTCTCGTCGCTGAACAAGCGCATCGCGAGCGAGACGGACCCGATGGTTCTTCTGGGCCTGGTCTCGGCGATGTGCGAGGGCACGAACATCCCGGCGACCGACGACATGCCGGCGGTCGCGGGCGACACGCTCGCGAGCCTGGCGATGTCGGTGGGCGACCGCGCATCGCTCAACAGCGACGGCGTCGAACTCTCGATGATGCGTGCGGCCCAGGCGATGATCTCGGCGCTGACCAAGGGTCGCGATAAGCCGCGCATGGACCGGGAGACCAACGTCTTCATGGCCCGCTTCGCGGGCGACGCGCTGGCGCTCGCGCGCAAGCGCGTGGTCGCGGGGCTCAAGTCCGACGCCGAGCGGGCGATGTACGCCGACCTGGTGAAGCGCGCCGAGAACATCCTCTCGCTCGTCAGCGTCGACGGCAGCAAGCCCGCCCCGGACCAGAGCCTGGGCGAAAGCCTGGCCCAGGGCAACGACAAGGACTTCCAGGCACGCGTCGAGCTGATGATCGGCTCGGGGGGCGTTCTGACCAAGTCGCCGTTCAACTTCCCGGTCAGCCGCTTCGCCGCCGGCGCGAAGTAGGCCCGGCAAGCCCGCGCCGCCACTCCCGCCACCGGCCGCCACCGGCCGAAATCGACCACCCGTTCGGTGCACGCGCGGAGCGGGCCCCGCCGATACGCTTGAATCATGTGGCGGATCGCCGGAGTCTTCGCCGTGCTCATCGCGATCGTCGTGGCGTCGCTCGCGAGCGACCCCGCGCAGCAGCACGCCGATTTCACGTTCATCAACCGCGGCGACCTCTCCACGCTCGACCTGCAGAAGATGAGCTGGATGCAGGACCTGCGCATGGCGCGCCTGTTGAGCGAGGGACTGACCCGCAAGGACATCTTCGACCCCGAGTACCGGGTCGTGCCGGCGGCGGCCGAGCGGTGGGAAGTCTCGCCCGACGGACGCACGTACCGGTTCCGCCTGCGACCGTCGGCGTGCTGGAGCAACGGCGCGCCGCTGCGGGCCGACGACTTCGTGTACGCGTGGCGCCGGGCGCTCCTTCCGGAGATCGGGTGCGACTACGTCGCCCAGTACCAGCTCATCAAGGGCGCCAAGGCGTTCTTCGACTGGCGGCTCAAGCGCCTCGAAGAGATCGCCGCGATGCCCGACGGGCCGCAGAGGCGGGCCGAAGCCGCGGGGTTGTGGGCGGCCACCGAACAGAGGTTCGCCGAGACCGTCGGCGTGCGCTCGCTGGAGGAGGGGCGCGTGCTGGAGGTGGAACTGGAGCGCCCCACGCCCTATTTCCTCGACCTGTGCGCGTTCGCGGTTTTCTTTCCGGTCTACCCGCCCCTGGTCTCGCAGTACGAGCACGCGGACCCGCGGACGGGGCGGCTCGACTCGCAGCCGGGCTGGACGAAGGCGGGCGTAAACATCACCAACGGCCCGTTCGTCCTCGAGGCGTGGCGGTTCAAACGCGACGTGCGCCTGAAGAAGAGCCCGACGTACTGGAACCGCGACGCGATCGCGATCGACAGCGTCACGATGCTCGGCGTCGAGGACGGCAACGCGCAGGTGCTCGCGTTCACGACGGGGAGCGTGGACTGGGTGAGCGACGTAACGCCCGCGTACCGGCGCGACATGCTGGAGCAGAAACGGGCGTTCTACGACGAGGTCCGCAGGGCGCACCAAGCGTGGGCCGCGGCGCCCTCGCCCAAGGGGTCGGAGCCGCCGGACGTGGACGCGATGATCGCGCAGGGCCTCGACCCGGTGCTCATCGACTCGAGACTGCCGCACGACCCGCGGAAGAACATCCACGCGTTCCCGGCGTTCGGCACGTACTTCTTCAACTTCAACTGCCTGCCCAAACTGCGCGACGGGCGCGACAACCCGTTCTTCGACCCACGCGTGCGGCGAGCCTTCGCCATGACGGTCGACAAGCAGCGGATCGTCCGCGACATCCGGGGCGTGGGCGAGCCGGCGACTTCGACGCTCATTCCCGCCAGCGCGATCCCCGGCTACGCCTCGCCCCAGGGCCTGCCCTTCGACCCGGAAAGGGCGAGGGCGCTGCTCGCGGAGGCGGGCTATCCCGGCGGGAAGGGCTTCCCCGGGGTGGAGGTTCTCGTGAACAAGGAGGGCGGGCACGACGTCATCGCCCAGGCGATGGCCAAGGACTGGCACGACCATCTCGGCGTCAGCGTGTCGCTGGCGGTGCGCGAGATCAAGGTCTTCCGCAATGACCTGAAGCAGCAGAACTTCATGATCAGCCGCGCGGGGTGGTTCGGGGACTACGGCGACCCGACGACGTTCCTGGAAATCAACCGCGACGGCGACGGGAACAACGACCGCAAGTACAAGTCGGAGCGGTACGAGTCGCTTTTGAACGCCGCGCGGGACGAAGCGGACCCGGCCAAGCGCATGGCGATCCTGAGCGAGGCGGAGCGGGTGATCGTGGAGGAGGACCTGCCGCTGATCCCGATCTACCAGTACGTGCAGATGTACCTGTTCGACCCCGACAAGATCAGCGGGATCAGTTCGCACATCCGCCAGGAGCAGAACCTGTTCCTGATCGACCGGCTGGGCGACGGCAAGGGCCCGGACACCATGAAGCACCTGCCGCCGAAGCCGCGAGCCGACTCAGCGGCTCGGTAATCGTCCTGAGTCTCGGCGCCCGATTCGCGCCCGAACACACCCGAACGAACGACCATGCTCGCCACCATCGCCCGACGCCTGCTGCAGTTGCCGATCATCCTGCTGGTGATCTACACGCTGACGCTCGCGCTGGCGTGGGGCGTGCCGGGGAACCCCTTGGAGAACCCCGAGGGCCGCCAGCCGCCGCCGGAAGTCGTCGAGGCGATGAAGCGGCAGTACAACCTCGACAGTTTCTGGTCGTTCTACGGGTCGTATCTCGAGAGCGCCACGGGGGTGAAGCACCTCCGCCGCTCGCTGGGCGGCAACGCGGCCGTCGACCCGGCCCCCCCCGGGGTCGAGAGCGGCGCAGCGGAATCGCCGTCGCCTCGCGCTGCCCCGCCGCAGCGGGCCGTGTTCGACCTGGGGCCCAGCCTGCAGTACGAGGACTGGCGCGTCAACGAGATCCTGGCCGACCGCCTGCCGGTCAGCATGACGCTCGGGCTCCTCGCGATCATCCTCGCGGTCCTCATCGGCGTCGCGGCGGGCGTCATCGGCGCCGTCAAACCCAACGGCCTCGCCGATCTGCTCACGCTCTCCGTGGCGCTCGTGGGCATCAGCCTGCCGTCGTTCGTCATCGGCACCGTGCTGCTCATGGTCTTTGCCGTGTGGCTGAAGATCGCGCCCGTCGGCGGCTGGGGCGAACTGTCGCACCTGCCCCTCCCGGCGGTCACGCTCGCGCTGCCGTTCGCGGCCTACATCGCCCGCCTGACCCGCATGGGCATGGTCGAGCACCTCCAGTCTGACTTCATCCGCACCGCACGGGCCAAGGGCGTTTCGGAGGCGGGTGTGCTCCTGCGTCACGCGCTCAAGAACGCGTTCCTGCCGGTGCTCAGTTACCTCGGCCCCGCGTGCGCCATGGCCATGACCGGCTCGTTCGTCGTCGAGAAAGTCTTCAACGTGCCGGGGATGGGCGAGATGTTCGTAAACGCCGTGCTGAACAAGGATCTGTTCCTGATCATCGGCGTGGTGATGGTCTTCGCGACGGTGCTGGTGCTCTTGAACCTCGCGGTGGACGTGCTGTACCGCTGGATCGACCCGCGGATCTCCTGAGCAATCCAGCGCGAGGCGGCACTCAACGGTGCACGAGCACGCTCGCGCGGGTCCGCACGTTGTCCAGCACGTTCATGAAGTTGATGTAGCCGTCGTACGGCGAGTCGTACGGCGAGAAGTACTTGTGCACGTCGCCGTCGGCCCAGTACTTGGTGCACATGTAGTAGAAGTGGTCGCTGGTGGTGAGTTTCCGCCAGTCGGCCAGCAGGTGCCCGGCCTCTTCGAGTTCGTGGATCGCCGCGGGATCGGTGGGGCGCGCCTTCACCGCGGCCGTCGCGGCGCGGTATCGCTCCTTGATCGGGCCTTCCAACTTGTACGTCTCGAGCAGCGCGTTGCTCTGCATGGCGTTGCCCAGCCACGCCGTCAGGTCGCGCTCGGTGTCGGCCCACGAGATCATGTGGTTGACGTCGTACTCGCCCACCGGCTCGAAGCGCTCCAGCACCTCGCTGGGCGTGTTGAAGTGGTTGTGACCCGGGTTCACGTCGAAGACCTTTTCCGGCATCGCGTCGAGGAACCCGAAGATCCCGGTCTCGGCCCACTGGTGCTCGCCGAAGGTCTCGTAGTCCATGAACAGGTTGCACAGGTACCCGTCGCCGTTGATCTGGTTCACCCAGCCCGCGAACTTCTCCGCCGTCAGCGGCCACTCGGTCCACGCCCGGTTCGAGAACCTGAACGCGATGTCGTCCGAGAGCCGGTAGTTCTTCAGGAGCAGCCCGAACGGCTTGCCGTGCGGGCCCTTGCCCGTGTGCGGCGGGCGGTAGACATAGTTCGGCGAGCGGTACCCGAGGATGCGGTCCACGCCCTCGCAGATGCACCCGAGCCAGCGCTTCTTGCCCTTTCCCCCGATCCCGGCGTCGGTCATCTCGTGGATGTAGTGGCCCACGTCGTTGTGGTAGATGAGCTCGGTGTTCCGGAAAACCCGCGGCGTCTGGCCGAAGAGCTCCTGGATCTTCTTCGTCTGCGCGTTGACCTGCTCGGCGAACTCCTCGCGCGAGTACAGGAAACTCAGCGAGTGGTAGTACGTCTCGCCCAGGAACTCGCAGCAGCCGGTGTCCGCCAGACGCTTGAAGATATCGATGACGTCCGGGCAGAACTCGAGCATCTGATCGAGCACGACGCCCGTGAGCGCGTAGGACACCTTGAAGTTGCCCTTGTGCCGCTTCACCAGGTCGAGGATCAGGCTCGTCGCCGGGCGGTAGCACTTGTCGGCGACCTTGCGGCAGATGTCGCCGTTCTTCTTGGTGTCGAAGTAGAAGTGCGACGAGTCGAAGACCGTGTATCGCTTGAGGCGGTAGGGCTGGTGAACCTGGAAATAGAAGACGACCGACGCCATGCTTGAAGCGTACCGCGCCCGCCCGGAAGACGGAGGAGAAAACCGAACACCCGCGGGTCCCCGGCCGGGGGCCGCTCACACGATGTAGTTGTTTTCGGCGTAGCGGACCTTGTTCTTGCCGCCCTTGAGCAGCGAGAACTCCGTGTACAGCAGGTCTGGGAAGGCCGGCGAAGCGGTCTGGAAGGGCGCCGTGGCGAACTGGGCGTGATTGTCGTTCGAGCCGGTCCAGACCGGACCGAAGTACACGTTGAAGGATGAATCGGTCACCCGCTCGGCGATCGACAGGTATCGCTGGTAGGAGACCGTCGCGGGCTTGGTCGCGTTGTTCGTGATCGTGCGCTTCCAGGTGAACACCACCTCACGCGATCCGGCCATATCGCCGTTCATGTTCCGCGCCCCCAGCACGTCGATGTCGTACGCGACGACCGTCGTGACCTCCACCTTGGGTGGAACCTGGGTGTAGATCGTCTGAGGCGAACCGAACGCCAAGGGCTGCCCGACGGCCGAGGTCATCGGCACCACCCAGACCCCCGGGGTGTCGATCCCCGATCCGTTGAGGCCCATGCCCGACACGATGACGTCGGGCCTGTTCGAACCGATGACGTGCACCGCCGAGACCGACTGCACCCGCGCATCGGTCCGGTCGAGCGCGGTGTTGATGCCGAACGAGCCTGCCTTGACCGTCCAGACCGAAACGACCGCCTCGGGTGTTCCCGACGGTGCGTTCAGGCCGACGACCACGTCGCTGATTCCGTCGGCGTCCATGTCCTGCACCGCGGCATCGGCGATGTTGAAGAGCGAGTTGGGCCCGCCGCGGGGCGCGTTGGGGATGCCGACGTTCATCTGGTAGATCGTGATCGAGTGATCGAAGACCGCCACGAGCTCGCGCCGCGTGTCGGTGTCGAAGTTCCCGACCTGCACCTGGTTCGCGTTCAGTTTGATGGTCTGCGTCCGCGTCCAGGTGCCGTCCCGATCGCTCGTGAAGACGCGCAGGAACTTGTCGATATTCGGGCCCAGGCCCAGGGCGGCCAGGTCGTTGTCGCCGTCGCCGTCGAAATCCCCGAGCACGAGCTGGTCGGCACGCCCGGAGATCCGCATCGTCGACGCGAGCGTGAACCGCCCCAGCCCGTCGTTGAGCAGCGTGTGGATGCGCGGCCCCGCCGAGACGATCAGGTCCAGGTCGCCGTCGGCGTCGATATCGGCGTTGGCCGTCGCGTGGATCGGATCGGGTGTCGAGAAGACCGGCCGGCTCGACGCGGCATCGAACGGAAGGAAACTGAGCAGCCGGCGGTCTTCGAGTTTCTCGACGGGCTCGAAGGCGATCGGTCGAACCCGGCCGCGCGGCCGCGTCGAGCGTGCGATCGAACCACGACGACCGCTTGAGAAGGCCCCGAACGATGGGTTCATGTTCCTCTCCTGGGCCCGGGTGCCGGGCACGCCGAATGGACCCGTCCGCCGCGCGACAGTATGGCCGAGCGAGGCTTGCTCCGCAAGGGCCAGGACCTGCTGCAATTCTGCCCCAACCGAGGGCGAGATATCCTCCGCCCCATGGACATCGCCGCCGTGTTCTCGAGCGAAAACCTCGTCGCCCTGCTCACCCTCACCGGGCTCGAGATCGTTCTGGGCATCGACAACATCATCTTCATCGCGATCCTGTGCGGGCGCCTTCCCCACGAGCAGCGCGACAAGGCCCGCGTCATCGGGCTGGCGCTGGCGATGCTGACCCGCATCGGACTCCTGCTGAGCATCCAGTGGGTGATGGGCCTTGACAAGCACGATCTCTTCACGATCGCGGGGCACAACATCACCGGCAAGGGCCTGGTGCTGATCCTCGGCGGCCTGTTCCTGGTCGGCAAGAGCACGCTCGAGATCCACCACAAGATCGAGACCGGCGGCGCGGTCGAGGCCGTGCCGCACGACAAGCACGGGGCCGGTCGCGCCAAGGGCAATGGCTTCGCCTCGGTCGTGGTCCAGATCCTGCTCATCGACCTGGTCTTCAGCCTCGACTCGGTCATCACCGCGGTCGGGATGGTCGACGCGCACAAGCCCGGCGGGCTGCCCACGATGATCGCGGCGGTCATCGCCGCGGTGATCGTCATGCTCTTTGCCAGCGGCTACATCGCCCGGTTCGTCGACCGCCACCCCACGATCAAGATGCTCGCGCTGTCGTTCCTGATCCTCATCGGCGTGATGCTCCTGGCCGAGGGCTTCGGCCAGCACGTGAACAAGAACTACATCTACTTCGCGATGGCCTTCTCGCTGGCGGTGGAGATGCTGAACCTGTGGGTGCGCAGACGCGCCGGAAAACTCCGGAACAGGACGGGAGCGGCGGCACACTGACGACGCCCTGCGCGAGGTCCGAAGCATGCCCGAACTTCCCGAGGTCGAGTGTGTCCGGCGCGGGCTCGCCGCCAGCCCGGGGTTCATCGGCGCGCGCGTGCGCGACGTCCGGG
>CALMQD010000062.1 GCA_937871415.1 uncultured Phycisphaerales bacterium
CGACACGCTCGACGGCGTCCGCGGGCGCGATGCCGCCCGCTGATCACTCGCCCGCGGCGCCCTCACACTCTTCCCGCCTCCCTCCACCGTGGTTGAACCTGTCCGCGCCGCGCAGCGTCACAAACGCCAGCCACGCGCACACGAAGCCGATGTACACGTCGCTGACAAAGTGCGCCCCCGCCAGCACGCGCGAGGCCCCCACGCACAGCGCCAGCCCCACGAACACCCAGCGCGCCGCCGGAAAAAACCCCCCGAGCACCAGCGCCCACGCCAGCGCGACCGCGGCGTGGGAACTGCCCATCCCCAGCCCCGACCAGTCCAGCGGCCCGTCCCACCACCACCGGAAGTGATACCACCCGCCCAACTTCGACTCATCGAGCGCAATCAGCGGCCGCTCGCGACGCAGCACGCCCTTGCACAGTTCCGCCAGCCCCCCGGCCAAAAGCGGCGTGAGCGCCAGCAGCGTCGCCCGGCGCAGCGCAAAGTCCCAGAAGCGCCCCGCGCCCGTCCGCCGCGCGCGGACCATGTCCACGACCAGCAGCACGCCGGCCAACGCCAGCGGCAGGTAGACCTCGCCCAGGAACTTGACGCCGGCGAACAGGGGCAGGTGCTCGAGCGCGCTCTTGCGCGCCTGCTGCGCCGTGGGGTCGCCCAGGCTCGCGCCGACGCTCAGGCCCAGGTACGCCGCGCGGTCCCAGCACATGCACAGCACGAGCCCGCCCGCCAGGAGCACGCCGCGGCGCCGGAGCAAGCCGCCGGCGTCGCGCAACCCGGCGCCGATGGCGTGAACCGGCCCGCGCGAGCGCCCGTCCGAGGGCCCGCGAGTCGGTTCGTCGGTCGGTGAAGGCGCATCCGTCGGCACGCGGGCATTGTTGCCCCGTCGGGCGCGCGAAAACCCCTCGAAGTCTTGAGGGCGGGGGGCAGGGGGGGCGTCGGCGCCCGTTCGTTCAGTGCCCCGACCGCGCCTCGCGGATGAGCGTCTCGAACGTGCCCAGGATCTCGGGCGAATCCGCCTCGGCGGTCGGCGGCGCGACCCGCGGTGTGTACGTGCCGTCGGGGTTGAGCTCCCACGCGCCGCGGCAGTCGGTGCTCATGATCTGGATGATCCGCAGCAACTTGTGCCGGTTGGCCCGCCCGAAGACCGGCGTCCCGCTCTCCACGCGGTTGTTCAGGTTCCGGTACATCCAGTCCGCGCTGGAGATGTACCAGTCCCCCTCGAGCGGGTCGGCCTTCCCGCACCCGAAGTGGAAGATCCGCGAGTGCTCGAGGAACCGCCCCAGCACGCTCAGCACCCGGATGTTCTCGCTCAGACCCGGCACGCGCGGCCTCAGGCAGCAGAACCCGCGCACGAACAGCGTCACCTGCACGCCCGCGCGACCCGCGGCGTAGAGGTGCTCGGTGATCTCCGGGTCCGCCAGCGCGTTCATCTTCGCCACGATCCGCCCCGGCACCGGACTCTCGCCCCGCGCATACCGCTCCGCGATCTGCGCCTCGCGCCGGATCATCTCGATGAACCGCCGCTTCATGTTCACCGGCGCCACCAGCAGCGTCTCGTACGTGTCCAGGCGCGAGCGGCCGGTGAGGAAGTTGAACAGTTCCACCACGTCGTCGCTGATGCCCGGGTCGCACGTGAAGAGCCCCAGGTCCGTGTACAGCGTCGCCGTCTTGGGGTTGTAGTTGCCCGTGCCCAGGTGGCAGTACGTGCGGAGCCCCTCGCTCTCACGCCGCACCACCAGCGCCGCCTTGCAGTGCGTCTTGTACCCCAGCACGCCGTACGCCACGTGCGCGCCCGCTTTCTCCAGCGCCCGCGCGATGCGCACGTTCGCGCTCTCGTCGAACCGCGCCCGCAGTTCCACCAAGACCGCCACCTGCTTGCCGCTCTCCGCCGCGCGGATCAGGCTCGTCACGAACGGCGAGTCCTTGTTCGTGCGGTAGATCGTCTGCTTGATCGCCAGCACGTCCGGGTCGCGCGCCGCCTCGCTGATGAACCGCGTCGCGCTCGCCTCGAAACTCTCGAACGGGTGGTGCACCAGCAGGTCTCCCTGCCGGATCACGCTGAACATGTCCACCCCGCGCTCCTCCAGACGCGCCGGCACCACCGGCGTCCAGCGCGGCCAGCGGTGCTCGCTGCGGTCCAGGTCCGCCACCTCGCCCAGGATCGTGTAGTCGATCAGCCCCGCCCGCTGGTCGATGTCCGACTGGCTCAGACGCAGCTCGCTCGCGAGATTCCCCAGGACCCGCGGCGAGGGGTTCGCGCCGATCTCCATCCGCACCGTCGCCGCGAACCGCCGCTTCCGCAGCGTCTCCTCCACCTGCTCCAGCAGGTTGTCCCCTTCGCGCGATTCCTGCCCGGGACGCGTGATCTCGTCGTCGGGGCTCTCGGCGTCGCGCAGCACCCGGAACGGCACCACCTCCGATACCTGCATCCCCGGGAACAGGTCGTCGAGGTTGTGCGCGATGACGTCGCGCAGGTTCACGAACCGCCCGCGACCCGGGTTCGCCGGATCGGCGATCGCCGCGCCACGCGGCGTGCCGGCGTCCTCGCGCGAGCGCGCATCCTCCGGCAGCCGGATCCACTGCGTCAGCCCGTCGGGCACCTTCACCCGGGCAAACAGCGGCTCGCCGGGGCGGTAGCCCCCGCCGCTGCGCCGCAGGACCCCCGGCGATGCCGGGATCGGCAGCGCGCCCGAACCGCCCTGGAACAGCGCGCTCTTGGGCGTCGACGTCGACGGGTGCGGGCCCGGCGCCGGCGTGCGCCGCTCTCCGGGGTCCTCCAGCAGAACCCCCAGGTTCCGCGACAGGTTCGAGATGAACGGGAACCGGTGCCCCGGGTCCACCGCCAGCGGCGTGAGCACCGGGAACACGTTTTTGCGGAACCACCGGCGCAGCCAGCGACGATCATCCGCCGACAGGCCGTCGAACTCCACCAGTTCGATCCCCTCGCGCACCAGCGCCGGCCGGATCGACTGCTCGAAGCACTCGGCCTGCTGCGCCTGCAACTCGCGGATCGTCTGACGCATCGCGTCGAGCAGAACATTGGCCGGCAGCCCGTCCTGGTCCGGCCCGCTCGTCCCCAGCGCCAGGCGCCGGTGCAGCAGCCCCAGGCGCTTCATGCAGAACTCGTCGAGGTTGCTGGAGAAGATCCCCAGGAAGCGGACGCGTTCGAGCAGCGGCGTGCGCTCGTCCTGCGCGAGCGCCAGCACGCGCCGGTTGAACTCCAGCCACGCCAGGTCGCGGTTGAAAAAGAGCGACTGCTCGTGCACGTCCGGACGCGCCGTGCCCGGTGCGCCCGATGCGCCCGAGGCGCCCGAGGCGCCCGGTGCGCCCGAGGCGCCG
>CALMQD010000063.1 GCA_937871415.1 uncultured Phycisphaerales bacterium
AGGCGCAGTCCTCGGTCTGACGGCGCTGCACGCGGCTCAACCCGGGCGGTCGGGTCTCAAGCCGATCGAGTTCCCCGCGTCGCGGCGCGCCTGGCTCGGCGTGTGCGCTGCGCTCGCGACGGTCCTCGTCGTGCTCCTCACGGCCCTCCCGGCGACGGCGATGACCACCGACTATCGCACGCGGGCGCCGCTGGATTGGCCCCACCTGTGGCTGTCGACGCGCCGCGGCCTGCTCGCGACCAACAACTTCTTCTGGGTCTTCCTCGGCGTGGCGAGCGCATACCGCTTCGCCTCGCGCAAGCACATGGGCCCACCCGGCGCTTCGTGAGGGTTTCCCGACCCGCTTGGGGCCTGGTTCCCCGGGCTCAGGCCTTGTGGTGGTGCTGCTCGAGCATGCTCGCGGCCCAGGACAGCCCGATGGGCACGCCCACGAACGCGCCGGCGAGGTAGTCCAGCGGAAGCGGTCGGGCGAGGTTGAACAGCAGTCCGCCCTGCGCGGCCAGCAGCGGCTGAGCCCCCGTCCCGTGCACAGCCAGCGCGGTCGCCGGGGCGATGACCGCCAGCAGGGCAATCGCCGCGACAAAGACCGCCGCACTGATCCGAACCGCCGCCAGTCGACCCGCCACCGCCGCGCCCACCCCGGCGATCGTCGCCGCGGCGAACGTCTGTCCCTTGTTCGATTCCTGCGCGATGAGCCACACCAGCACGCCCCCGACCGCGAGTGCGGCGATGAGCCCGACGCCCGCCGACGCGTCGCGGACTTCGGTCGGTTCGGGTTGATGGGGCGAGCCGGGCGCGGGCCTGCGTCCGATCCGGAGGATCAGCCAGGCGAGGGCCACCGCCAGAGGGAGCAGGATCGCCGCCTCGAGCGAAAGGAATCCGAAGAGCGACGTTGCGGATTCGGCGCTCGGGCCGGGCAGAAGGGCCGCGGGGCGAGCGCGGATGATGGCATCGATCGTCCCGGTGCCCCACGCGCCCCAGGCCATGACGATGCCCGCCGAGAACAGGCCGTAGTGGGGGCTCACGATCCGGGCGGCGGCGAGGCCCATCGCGCCGGCGAGCGCCAAGACCCCGACACCGGCGAGAACCCCGCGCAGCGGGTGGGTGCTCAGCAGCAGCGACGCGGCGTGGCTTCCATCGGGCGCATGGAGTGAGGCCGTGAGCATCCCCGCCAGCGGACCGACGGCCAAGAGCGCAATGAGTGGCAGCATCCAGCGCAGCGCGATCTGAATCATCGCCGCAAGCATAGGGGAAACCGGGCGTTGCGTGTGGACCGGTACGGGACCGACAGTCCGCGCGTTCTGTACGGGCAACCCCGCGACGAACCCCGTAGGATGCAGGCATGCACGAGTCCCCTGGCGCTCACGGCGACACCGCCGTTTCTCGACCCTTGCCGCCCTCCGGCCCCGCGCTGCTGGGGCCATCGGTCACACCCGCGACACTGTCCGACCTGTGGGCCGACCTGGTCTGGCCGAAACTCCTCGAGGCGGTGCGATTGGCGCTGCGCCCCTCGCGGATCGGCCTTGGGGTCGCGTTCGTGCTGGGGGTGGCGGCGATCGTGTCCGGCGCGGGGCTGCTTGACGGCGCCAAGAACAAGAACACCGTCGGGTCGTACCTGGAGATGCAACTGCCGGACCATCTCGACGGCGTCTGGCGGGCGGTGAGCAATCAGAACCCCACGACCGCCGCCCGGTGGATCTGGCGGATGTTCGTCGACGAGCCCGCGAACCTGCTCACACAGTCGGGTCGCTGGGCGGCGGTGCTCGCGCTGCCGCTCATCTTCGCGTGGGCGACGATCATCGGCGGGGCGATCTCGCGCATGGCGGTGTGCGACCACGCGATGGGACTGCGGATCACCTGGCCCCAGGGCCTGGGCTTTGCGCTGGGACGGTGGCGGAGCCTGCTGCTGGGCGCGGCGCTGCCGCTCCTGCTCGTGTGGGTCATCTGCCTGCTCATGAGCATCGCCGGCTGGGTGGTTTTCAGCACGCCGTGGCTCAACGTGCTCGGCGGGGCGCTCTGGTTCCTGTTCCTGATCGGTGGTGTGGTCGTCGCGGTGACGCTCGTGGCGTACCTGCTCGGGCATCCGCTGCTCGTGCCCGCCGTTGCCGCGGAGAACGCCGACGCGATCGACGCGATGCAGCACGCCTACGCCTTCGTGCTGGCCAGGCCCTTGCGCCTGGTCATCTACGCGGCCGTGCTGCTCGTGCAGGCCGCGCTGGCCGTGCTCCTCGTCGGCACGATCCTGGAGTTGGTGGCGGTGGTGTCCCAGCAGAGCGCGGGCGCGTTCATCAAGAGCGCCGACATCCGGCGCATGTTCGAGCCGGGCGTGTGGCCGGCGAACCGCACCGGTCTTTCGACGTCGGAGAAGGCCGCCCGCTGGGCGATCGGTTTCTGGAATCACCTGCCGCGGCTGGTGTTCCTGGGCTTCTGCGTCAGCCTCTATTGGTGCAGTTCAACCATGCTCTACCTCGCGATGCGCAAGGTGGTCGACGGCCAGGACACGCACGAGATCTGGACGCCCGGCATGATCCCCGGGACGATGAGCGCCGAGGCCGAACGCCCACGAATCCGGACGGCGGACGCGGCGGTGGGCGGCGCTCCCGCGGGAGAGGGCGTCGTCGATAACGGCCCCGCCGACGAAACCTGAATCCGACTCTGCGACTCGTGCGATTACCCATCGAGCCATGGTCGAAGCGGATTCCAACTCGTTCTGGGCGTGGCGATCGCCCGACGAACGCGCCGAACAGGCCGCGGCCTTTGCCGGGTTCCTGGCTGAACGCGGCGTGACCCGCCTCTGGCTCATCGCCCCCGGCGGCGCAAGACAATCGCTGACCGCCCGGGAAACAGACCTTCCGGGTTTGCTTTTGAGCGCCCCGCCACAGACACGGATCGTTTGGAATCGCGGCGGGGCTGTGGTCGAAACCGACGCGATCCGGATGCTGCCCGGTCAAGCCGAAACAGGAGATGCGCATGTCTGAAGCGCCGGAGACTCGTCGTGCGGCGCTCATCACCGGCGCGGGCTCGGGCATCGGCCGCGCCGTCGCCATGGCGCTCGCCTCGGAGGGCTTTGACCTGGCGCTGGTGGGACGGCGGCGAGACCACTTGGAGGAGACCGCTCGGCTGATCGGCGCCGACGGACGAGCGCAACCGCGGGTACTTGTGATCCCCGCCGACGTTGCCGAGTCCGTACCGGCGCGCCAAGCGGCGGAGTCGGCGATTAAGCACTTCGGCCGGCTCGACGTCCTTGTCAACAACGCGGGTTATGCGCCGCTCGCCTCGATCGACCGGACGACGCCGGACCTGCTCGACCGCGCATTCCGTGTGAACGCCCTCGGCCCCGCAAATCTGATCGCGGCGGCATGGCCGGCGCTCTGCCGCAGCGGAGGTGCGTGCATCATCAACATCTCGACGCTCGGTACGCGCGACCCATTCCCCGGCTTTTTCGCCTACGCCTCGGCGAAGGGGGCCGTGAATGTCATGGCCCGTTCGTGCGCCAAGGAGGGAAAGGCCCACGGCGTGAAGGCGTTCGCGATCGCGCCGGGCGCCGTCGAGACGCCGATGCTGCGCGCCAACTTCTCGACAACGCAGATCCCGCCTTCGAGGGCGCTGCCGCCGGAAGCCGTCGCCGACGTGGCGGTGCGCTGCGTCCGCGGCGAGTTCGACGCCCGATCGGGCGATACGCTCTTCATCTCCGCGGGGCGCGGGGTCGAATGACCGGGCACGCTCAGATCGAAGCGAACCACGAGTCGAGGAATGAGAACAGATCAGCGACCGTAACGGCCCCGGAGTGGTCGATGTCGGCGGCAAGTCCGGAGCCGGTGGTTCCGAACGTCGCAAA
>CALMQD010000064.1 GCA_937871415.1 uncultured Phycisphaerales bacterium
TGTCCCGCGCCGCGCCCGAACGTCGAGGCGCTGCGGCGGGTGCTCGACCTGGTGCGGGCCCGCAAGCTCGACCCGGTGGTCTTCAAAGCCCTGCTGAACGTCGTGCCCGCCTTCGCCCCGGGCACGTTCGTCACGCTCAGCGATGGGCGGTCGTGCGTGGCGGTCGGTTTTGATCCGACGAGCCCGTGCCGCCCGCGCCTCGCGCCCGTGCTGGGGTTCGACGTGGACAACGGGGATCTGGAGCTGGGCGAGACGATCGACCTGCGCAAGCGTCCCGACCTGTCGATCGTCAAGAGCGACGGCGTCGACGTGACGGCTTCACTCTTCGAGCCGGCGTCGGTGGGCGAGTTCGACCTGCGCATCCAGGCGATGCCGCTGCAACCGCCGGTCAAGAGTGTCGGCAAAGAGGTGGGCGCGAAAGGCGGCGCGGCGCGACCGGGGAGCGGGAGCGCGACGTCTCCCGCGAACCGCCCGATGCCCGGCGCGATCACGCAGCCCGGGCCGATCGCGCACAACGGGATGGGTCTTCCTCTGCCGGTGGACCCGAAGGTCGGCGGCACCGGATCGGCGGGGCACAAGGCCGCTTGAGCGGGCCGTCGTCGCGCGGGCGGAACGTCAGAGGATCTTGAGGCTCGGCGTCATCTGTCCGGAGCGGATCGCGGCGAGCGCGGCCTGGGCCTCGACGCTGGTGACGAGTTTCTCGAGGGCCTCGCTCGTCGGCGCGTTGCGCGGGGTCTTGTCCTCAAAGTTCCCGGTCGGATCGCCGCTGTCGGAGCGTTCGCGGAGCGCCATGTTGATGGGCAGCGCGCCGAGGAAGGGCACGCCGAGGCGCTGGGCCATCATCTGCGCCCCGCCGCGCCCGAAGATGTCGTACTCCTTGCCGTCGTCGCCGATAAAGAAGCTCATGTTTTCGACGACGCCGAGGACCTCGATGTGGAGCTGCTGGAACATGCGCACGGCGCGGACGGCGTCGTCCTGGGCGACTTTCTGGGGGGTGCAGACGACGATCGCGCCGGTGAGCCGGAGGATCTGGGCGAGGGTGAGCGAGACGTCGCCGGTGCCGGGCGGGAGGTCGATGATGAGGTAGTCGAGTTCGCCGGGCCCGCCGGTCCAGTTGGTCTGCTCGACGAGCTGTTTGAAGGCGCCGTGGGCCATCGGGCCGCGCCAGATGAGGGGCTTCTCGGGCTCGACGAGCTTGCCGATGGTCATGGCGCGCACGCCGTGCACAAAGAAGGGCTCGATCTTGTTGCCGGTGACGACGGGGTCGAGGGCGCCCAGGCCGAGCATGGTGGGCAGCGATGGGCCGTAGATGTCGCCGTCCATGAGCCCGACGCGGTGCCCGCGGCGGGCCAGCCCCACGGCGAGGTTCACGCTGACGGTGCTCTTGCCGACGCCGCCCTTGCCGGCGCCGACGGCGATGATGTGCTTGACACCGGGGATGCCGGTGGCCTGGGCCCCGGGGGCTGGCGCGCCGGCGCGGCCCGCCGGAGGGCCCGCGACCGCCTGGCCCGGCTTGGCTTCGGAGGCGGGGAGCATCTGGGGCTTGTCGTCGGTGAGTTCGACGTGGACGTCGTGGAGCGGCTCGTTGTTCTGGTGAGCGCCGAGGCGCACGGCGGCGGTCACCTGCTGCGTGAGTCCGCGGCGCTGATCGTCGTGCAACCCGGCCGCAGCCAGACGCACCGAGGCGTACCCGTCGCAATAGGCGATCTTGCTCACGGCCCCGGCGGAGACGATGTCGGTCCCGAGCGTGGGGTGCGCGACGCGTGTGAGCGCCAACCTGATCGTGTCCTTGTCGAACGGCATGGCCGAGTCTAGGTCGTCGGACGGTCGGCGCACGATCAGATCGCGCCGACCATGTTGCCCGAGCCCGCGCGGTCTCCGACCCGCATCACGATGAGCGTGATGTCGTCGGTGCGGCCGGTGAGGCCGGCGTGCTGGCGCAACGCGGCGAGGACGTGGTCGACGATGCGGCCCGGGCGGGCGCCGGGCTCCTGGCGCAGGACCTCGACGAGGGTCCTGCGGAGGCGCGTGCCGCCGAAGCGCCGGCCTTCCATGTTGATCGCGTCGTGCAGGCCGTCGGTGAACGTCACGAGCACGTCGCCCGGGGCGAGTTGGAACATGCCCTTGGGGTACTTCTGGGCGGGGTCGATGCCCAGGGCCATGCCGTCGGCGGTGAGTCGCTGCACGTCGGAGTCCTCGACGGCGCGGTCGCGCGGGACGCGGATGAGCAGCGGCCAGTCGTGCCCGGCGCCGCAGTAGGTGAGGCGCAGGGTCTGCGGGTCCACAACGCCGTACCAGACGGTGGCGAACTCGTGGTCGAGCGTGTCGCGCACGAGCGCGGCGTTGGTGCGTTCGAGCACCTCGTCGATGTGGTAGAGGTCCTGTGCGAACGCGCGGATGCTGGCGCGGACGCTCGCCATGAGCAGCGCCGCGGGGACGCCCTTGCCGGCGACGTCGCCGATGAGGATGCCCAGGTGCCCGCCGAGCTCGAGGAAGTCGTAGAAGTCGCCGCCGAGTTCGAGGCTGGGTGCGTAGTGGGCGGCGATCTCGAAGGGGGGCACCTGGGGGACGCTGCGCGGGAGCATGCGCCTCTGCACGCTGGCGGCGAGGCGCACCTGTCGCCCGAGGCGTTCGTCCTGGGCGCGGAGTTTGCGGAGCGTCGCGGTGGTGAGCGCGCTGGCGGAATGATCGGCGATCGCGCGGAGCAGTTCGCCCTCGGCGTGCGTGAAGACGCGCGGCGCGCGGGTGTAGAGGCGGATGAGGCCGATGGGCCGCCCCTGGTCCATGAGGCCGGTGGAGAGCAGGCTGACGACGTGTTCCTCGCGGACCCGCTCGTGGTCGAGGATGCGCGGGTCGGCGGCGAGGTTCTCGATGGCGATGACGTCGCCGCGCATGGCCGCGGCGCGGAGCACGCCGTCGCGCGTGAGCGGCTGGGTCGCGCTGATCCAGCGCTCGCTGAGCCCCCAGGAAGCGCGGATGCGCAGGTCGGGCGTCTCGCCCTCGCCCTCGACGAGCGCGATCGAGCCGGCGTCGACGCCGAGGACCTCGATCGAAAGGTCCAGCGCCAGCTGCAGCAGTTCGTCGGGTTCGGCGGAGGAGGAGAGGAGCGAGCTGAGCCGGTAGAGCGCATCGAGTTCACGCACGCGCTTGGAGAGGTTCGACTGCGCCTCGCAGATCTCGCTGACGGCCTGGGCCAGCAGCGCCAGGGCGCGCCGGATCGGCTGCGAGGCGCCGGGGGGAGAGGCCGGCGCGGACGCGCCGGGCCGGTCGGCGGGCGGGAGTGCGACGACGATCGAACCGAGCAGGCCGGCGCGGATGCGCAGGGGCAACGCCGCGATCTCGCGCGAGCCGTCGTCGACGACGCGGCAGATCGCGAAGGCGCGGGCGCGCCCCCGGCTCTCGCTCACAAGCGTCCAGGGCTCGCCGGCGTGGCCGGGGCCCTCGGGCTCGCTCCACTCGGCGATGATGCACAGCCCGCTCTGATCGCGCAGCCAGATCGGCGAGCCGGTGACGCGCGCGAGTTCATCGCACAGCGCCGCGACCGACCCGTCGGTCACGAAGTCGCGGAGTGTGGCGTTCGGGGGCGTTGGGGCGGGAGAGTCTCCGGCAACGCGCGGCGCGTATTGAGCAGGTCCGGCGTCGGGATTCGGGCCCGGCGTCGTGCGGCTCGGCGTGTTGCTGGTCTGAGTCGGTGATTCCATCGGCATCCCCCCCACCTCCAAATCTTCTCCGCCCCCTCGTGCAGCCCCTGATCGCGGCACGACCGTGTGCTTCCGCCGGGAACTGATTGCGGCCCCGGCTCGGCAACTGATGGGCCCGGCGCAAGGCGGGAATCCTAGGTAAACGCCCATGGTGCACGGAGATGTGCGCGGTGTTCGCGGGACGACGGCATCCACAGGGGATTCGAAGAACCCCTCTCACCATTTTGGGCGAGAATGGAAGCGCCGTTATAGGACGTTTGATGGTCAACCGACTCGTCGATCTGTGGTCTACGGCAAGTTCTTGATGGGTCTGTACTTGCAGTCAGGGTTCGTCGATAACCGCCGAAGTGGGCGGTGACGAGCGGCGTCCGAGAACTGTCGGTTTCAAGCAATCTCTGCGCGGGTTTTTCTTGGAACTTGGGGGAGGTCCGTATATCTTCACCCTCGGAAGACCGGCCAGCATAACCCCGTTTCGGGGCACGCGGGCGGTCGTGATGTCGAAGGCACGTGCCGTTCGCGAGAGGGTTTTCCCGTCGCGTTTCGGCGTGAGTGCGGGTTCATCGCCCGCGCGACGGGCGGTTGTCCGTCGAGCCGTTCTCGACACCAGAGAGAGACATCGTGCCGCGAGAGAGACCCCGCACCGGGGCGCTGTGTCGTTCGGCTTGGCCGACGGGCGCTTGATGCGGGCGGGTCGATCGCGGCGCATCGGTCGGGGCGCACGGCCTTGAGCGCGCTCCGATCGCCCGTGACGGATCACGGGCCAGCCGGCGCGAGCCGGCCGCCACCGCTGGGGGAGAGCCGGCGATCGCGGGGCGGGGAAGGCGGGGGACTGGGGAGCGCGGGCGAGAGACCCGCGCGAGGAAAGGAG
>CALMQD010000065.1 GCA_937871415.1 uncultured Phycisphaerales bacterium
GGGCGAGCCGGCGCGCGGGTGCGTGTGCTGGATCGGACGCGGGCCGGTGCGTCCGGCGACGGCGGCCTGCTTGCCGACGTAGCCGCCCGCCAGGCCCAGCGCGACGATGAGCACCGCCGCGACAACGCCCGCGAGCGAGCGCGACGGAAACGGCGAAGGCTTGACGATGCCGGTGGAGAGCGCGTCGCCCTTCTCCAGGAAAGGCACGGCGACGAGCCGGAGGTAGTACGTCGCGGCGATGGCCGAGTTGAGGCCCAGGATCACGACCAGCACGGTCTCGCCCGCCGCGATGGCGCTCGTGAAGAGCGGGAGTTTTCCCAGGAAGCCGACCAGGGGCGGCAGCCCGAGCAGACCGAACGCCGAGACGACCATGACGCCGGCGAGCACCGGCGAACGCGACCACAGGCCGCGGAGTTCGTTGAGGTGGTCGACGTCGTCGACGGACCCGTCGGCGTTGCGGCGTTCGAGGGCGGCGATGACCCCGAAGGAGCCGACGCTCATGACGCCGTAGGAGACGAGGTAGAAGAGGACGGCGGCGATGCCGCTCTCGCCGAGCACGGCATCACGCCCGCCCTCGACCGATCCCGGACCGGCGACGATTCCGACGAGCATGTACCCCGAGTGCGCGATCGACGAGTAGGCGAGCATGCGCTTGACGCTGGTCTGGAGCAGCGCGAGCACGTTGCCGACGGTCATCGAGAGGACCGCGATGGACCAGAGTAGGACGCGCAGGACCTCGGGCAGGCTCGTGCCCGAGCCGATGCCGTCCTTGCCGTAGCGCCAGCCGACGGTCGAGAGAAGCAGGATGATCGCGAAGAAGCCCGCGGCCTTGGGGACAAAGGCGAGCATCGCGGTGACGGGCGCCGCGGCGCCCTGGTAGACGTCGGGCGTGTAGTAGTGCATCGGCACGGCGGCGATCTTGAACATGATGCCCAGGAGGGCGACGACCAGGCCGACCAGGCCGATGGTGGGGATCTGGCCGCCGGACCCTGCGGAGTGCGCGGCAACGTCGAAGACGCGCGCGATCTCGGAGAGGTTGGTCGAACCGGTCGCTCCGTAGATGAGCGAGAAGCCGTAGAGGAACATCGCGGCGCCGAGTGCGCCCAGGAAGAAGTACTTGACGCCGGCCTCCATGGAGCGGTTGCGGCGCGTCGAGAGGCTGACGAGCACGTACGTCGGGAGGCTGGTGAGTTCCAGCGCGAGGAACAGGAAGATGAGGTCGGTCGCGGAGCAGCAGAGCATGAGCCCCGTGAGCGAGAAGAGGAAGAAGGCGTAGAACTCGGCACGGGTGGAGCGGATGGGCTCGAAGGTCGCGCCGCGATCGACGGCGGCCTCGAGGTCTCGATCGGCCAGGCCGGGGAAGAGCATGAGGAGCAGGAGCCCGACGCCCGCGACCATGACCTTGCCGTAGACCGCCATGTAGGGCATGGGGCTGGGCGAGACGGGCATCATGAACTCGACCGCGAGGTAGGCCGCGGCGATGAGGCCGAGGCCGGCGATGGGCGCGCACAGGCGACGGATAGTTCGGTCGGCGCTGAGGCCGACGATCATCACGACGCAGGTCGTGACGAAGAGCGCGATCTCGGGCCAGAACCGGACGAGGGCTTCCATCAGCGAGCCTCCATCGACAGGTTGACGGGGGCTTGGGGGGCGGCGCCCGGCGGCGCCTCGGCGACACTGGCCGACTGCACGTCACGCTGGACCTTGGCGACCACCTGCTGGACCGGTTTCTCCAGCGCTCGCAGGACCGGCGTCGGATAGAGCCCGAGCGCCAGGCAGCCGATCGCCAGCGGGACGAGCACGCCGATCTCGCGGGGCGAGAGGTCGCGCGGGAGCGCGGAGTGATGCTCGGCGTGGGCGTCGTGCCCGTGGGCGTGTCCGTTCGCATGGTCGTCGTGACCCGGGGCCTTGAACTTGCCCCACACGATGTTGCCGACCATGTAGAGGATGTACATCGCGGTGATGATGAGGCCCAGGGCGGCGAAGGCGGCGAACCAAGGGCCCAGCGCGCCGAAGGTCGCTCCGGGGAGCAGGGAGTCCGTGGTGGCGCCCGGGAACAGAGCGGAGGGGGCCCAGTGATGCTCGCCGCCGGCCTGGAACGCGCCGAGCAGGCACATGAACTCGCTGATGAAGCCGTTGAGCCCGGGGAGGCCGACGCTGGCCATCGCGAAGAAGACCATGAAGAAGGACCAGACGGGCATGCGCGACGCGAGCCCGCCGAGTTTGCGGAAGTCCCGGGTGTGGTAACGCTCGTAGATCATGCCGATGAGCAGGAAGAGCGCGCCGGTCGAGAGCCCGTGGTTGATCATGTACAGCACCGAGCCGGAGATCCCGATGCCGTTGAGCGCGAAGAGGCCCAGCACGCAGAAGCCCAGGTGCGAGACCGACGAGTACGCCACGAGTTTCTTGATGTCCTGCTGCACCCAGCAGATGAGGCCGGCGACGATGATGCCCAGGACCGCCAGGACGCCCAGGAACGGGGCCCACTCGTAGGCGGCGAGCGGGGTCATCTGCAGCGCGAAGCGGAACAGGCCGTACGTGCCGAGCTTGAGCAGCACGCCCGCGAGGACGACCGAGCCCGCGGTGGGCGCCTCGGTGTGCGCCAGGGGCAGCCAGGTGTGCACCGGGAAGATGGGCACCTTGACCGCGAAGCCGGCGAGCAGCGCGAAGAAGACCCACTTCTGCTCGACGGGGCTCATGGCCCGCGCCGTCTGTTCGAGGGTCGCGAAGTCGAACGTCCAGTCGCTGGAGGTCGAGACGGCGTGGGCCTTGAAGGCGACGTAGGCCAGGCCGGCGAGCGTGAGCATCGAGCCGGTGAAGGTGTAGAGGAAGAACTTGACCGCCGCGTACTTGCGGTTGTCGCTCCCGTAGAGGGAGATGAGGATGAACATGGGGACGAGCGTGAACTCGAAGAAGAGGTAGAAGAGGATGAGGTCGCGAGCAAAGAAGACGCCGACCATGGCGCTCTGGAGGATGAGCAGCCACGCGTAGTAGGTCTTGCAGCGCTCGCCGATGGCGGTGAAACTCGCGAACGCGCAGATCGGGCCGAGCAGGCAGGTCAGGCCGACCAGCAGCATCGTGATGGTGTCGGCGGCGAGGGAGAACGACAGTCCCAGCGGCTTGAACCACTCCCAGGTCACGCCGAGCTGGTCGTTCTGGCCGTTGCCCCAGTCGAACCTCGCCGCGAGCGCCAGGAAGACGCCGGCGCACACGAGGGTGACCAGCGAAGCGATCTGCTTGGCGCTCTTCTCGGGCGCGGGGGCGATGAGCAGCGCGCCCACCAGCGGGAGCAGGATGAGCAGAACAATGAGGCTCATGAGGCGCCTCCCCCGGAGAGCAAGCCGGAGAACCCGCCCGCCAGGAGCAGGACGATGAGCAGGAGCACCGCCAGGCCTCCGGCCATGCGCAGGGCGTAGTCGTGGAGCATGCCGCTCTGCAGCGGACGGGCCGTCTTGCCCAGGGCCTTGGGCACCCAGCCGACGGTGTTCACCAGCCCGTCGACCAGCACCTTGTCGAGCAGGGCGAGCACGTGCGAGAAGACCCACAGCGGGCGCACGACGAGGAAGTGGTAGATCTCGTCGACGTACCACTTGTGCTGTGCGCCGCGCGCCAGCGCACCGAAGACCGGGAGCAGTTTGTCGGCCCGCGCGGACTTGGCCGTGGTCCGGCCGAGGTAGTGCAGGTAGAACGCGATCAGGATGCCCGTCAGCGCCACGATGCCGGAGACGACCTTCATCGCGGCGTGGGCGTCGAAGCCGAAGAACTCGGCGTGGGCGTGGTGCGGGGGCAGCGCGCCCGCGGTGCTTGCGCCCACCACGCGGTCGAGCCAGTGCGGGTGCACGGCGACGAGCGGGATCGCGGCGAAGGCCGCGACCGCCAGGAGCGACAGAACGAGGTTGATCGCCCAGCCTGGGGCGTGGGGGTGCCAGTGGTCGTGCTTGTCGGCGTGAGCCGCGCCGTGCCCGTGGTCGTGGCCCGTGTGCGAATGGCCGTGGTCGTCGTGCGCGTGATCGTCGTGCGCGTGGAGTTCATCGCCGGGCTCGTAGTACGCGGGCCCGACGAAGACGCGGAAATAGACGCGGAACGTGTAGTACGCCGTGAGGCCGGCGGTGATGAGCAGGATCCAGCCGATGGCCTGGGTGTGCGGGTTGCCGAAGGCATCGCCGAGGATGGTGTCCTTGGAGTAGAAGCCGGCGGTGATGAAGGGCAGGCCCGCGAGGTTGATGCACCCGACGAGCATGGTGACGCTGACGATGCGCCAGCCGGGGAGTTTGATGAGGCCCGAGAGGCGGCGGAGATCGAGCTGGCCCGCGAAGCCATGCATCACTGCGCCGCAGGCGAGGAAGAGCAGGGCCTTGAAGAAGGCGTGGGTGAAGACGTGGGCCGCGCCGCCGACGGCGCCCATGACCCCCAGGCCGCAGAACATGTAGCCCAACTGCGACACGGTCGAATACGCCATGATGCGCTTGATGTCGAACTGGGCCATGCCGATGGTGGCGGCGAGGAGCGCCGTGAGCGCACCGCCCCAGGCGACGATCGGGAGCGCCCACTCCGAGCACAGGTACATCGGGAACATGCGGGCGACGAGGTAGACGCCCGCGGTGACCATCGTCGCGGCGTGGATGAGCGCGCTGACCGGCGTGGGGCCTTCCATCGCGTCGGGGAGCCAGACGTACAGCGGCAACTGCGCCGACTTGCCGAACGCGCCGACGGTGAAGAGCACCGGGATGAGTTGCACGAGGAACGGGATCTGGTCGAAGCGGTGCTCGCGCGCCAGGGCGAGGTACTGCTCGATCTGCGGCATGAGTTTCGAGTACTCGATCGTGCCGAAGCAGACGAACGTGAGCATCACGCCCAGCGACAGGCCGAAGTCGCCGATGCGGTTCATGACGAAGGCCTTCTTGGCCGCGGCGACGGCGCTGGGCTTCTTGTAGAAGTACCCGATGAGCAAGTAGGAGCAGAGACCAACGCCCTCCCAGCCCAGGAAGAGCAGCGCGAGGTTGTCGCCCATGACCAGGCAGGCCATGGAGAAGACGAACAGACCGAAGGCGGCGAAGAAGCGGCAATAGCCCGCGCCCAGGTCGTGGCTCATGTACTCGCTGGCGTAGAGCGCGATGAGCGTCGCCAGGCCGGTGACAAAGAGCATCCAGAGGCAGGTAAGGGAGTCGACGTAGAACGAGAAGTTCGCGGTAAGGGTCTGGGCCGCGTCGGGGCCGTACTGGAAGTTGATCCAGTCGAAGGCGTGGATGATCGCGTGCCCGCCGTCGGGCATCTCGGGCTGGACCTTGGTGTAGAGCAGGCAGACCAGGAGGAAGGAGGTCGCCAGCGAGAGCACGGTGATCCACGCGGGCAGTTTGCTCTTGACCTTCAGGCACGCGCACAGCCCGCAGAGCACGCACGCCAGGAGCGGGATGAAGGGGATGAGCGCGAAGTAGCGCGGGACCTCGAACAGCGGCCCGAGGATGGGGCCGGCGTGCTCGGCGGCGTGCTCGCCGGCGACAGCCGCGGCGGCATGGGCCGCGGGCTCGGCGTGGGCCGGGTCCAC